>CAIYET010000042.1 GCA_903925285.1 Candidatus Hydrogenedentota bacterium
ACGTTGATGTTGAAGATGAACTCTTGGAGACATTGCTTGACCTGATTGAACGTCAGCTTGTCGTAACGCACGAACGGCGCGCAATACGTGTCGAAACTCGACCAAGCCTGCGCCCCGGCCGTTTCGCCCTGCGTCGTGAACGTCGAGTTCACAATCTGACCCAGAAACGACCGCAAGTGCTTGGCGGGCGAACTCTCGACCTTGCCCGGAACGCCCCCGAAACCGTCCATGAGCAACTGACGCAAGTCCCAACCCGCGCAGTACGGACCGAGAAATCCGAGGTCGTGAATATGGGCGTCGCCGCTCTCATGCGCCTCGCGGATCTCCGCCGGGTAAACCTCGTGGAGCCAATAATTCTTCGTAAAGAACTCGCGAACGTAATTGTTCAGACCATTGATGCTCTTTTGCGTGTTCGCATTCTCGCGGACGCGCCAATCCTTGTCCCCCAGATAATCCGAGAACATCTTGATCGTCGCCCCGATCAGCGCGTTCTTGTTCCGCGCGCCGGTCCGCTTCTCGCGGTAGAGGATATACGCCTTGGCCGTCTTGGCGTGACCGTTCTTGATCAGCGTCCGCTCGACAAGATCCTGTATGCTTTCGACGTCAGGAATCCGACCGTCATACTGCTCTGCGATAACCGCCACGACCTGTTGGCACAAGCGCTCCGCCAGTTCATAATCGTCGCCCCCGCACGCAGCCGCCGCTTTGAAGATCGCATCCGTAATCTTCTCGGGACGGAATTCCTTGATACTACCGTCCCGCTTGCGAATGCGCTGCACCATCCCCGAATCTCCTTCCACGCGTAGCCGTTCCGAAGTTCCGCACTCCGAACCGGACCTCTATAGTCGAAAGAACCCCTGCCGCCAGTTCTTTTTGTTCAATTCACCCAATTGCCACATACGGCGTCGCAACAGCACATCTGACCACTCGAACGGTCCCTGCCACGAACACACACAGTATATAGTGGTTTCTCCATTCTGTCAACACTAAATATTGCGTAGCTCGACGATCCCCTAACGTTAGGCACGACAAGCATCTACAGCGATTTGCTTGTCCGCGGAGACCCCCTTCGGGTATAGTAAAGGCATGCAAGATCACCCAAAACAGATGAACGATAAGCCAATTTCAGCGTCCGGCGCCGGCGATTCAACCCCCGGAAAAGTCTTTCTCGCGACGTTCGACGTGGGCCGGATCCCGGCGTCGCCCGGCTGCTACATCATGCAGGATGCAAAGAAGAAACCCATCTATATTGGAAAAGCGAAGAATCTGCGAGCGCGGTTACGCACCTATGTCAACAAACAGGATACTAGATATAGGGTTAAATTCCTGCTGCGCCACGTGGCCCACATCGAGTTCCTCGTCACGACCACGGAAAAAGAGGCGCTCCTCCTCGAAAACAGCCTGATCAAACAGTACAAACCCCGCTACAACGTCCAATTGAAAGACGACAAAACCTACGTGAGCCTGCGGATCGACCTCGAAGGACGGTATCCGCGCGTGACGGTCGTGCGGCGCTACAAAAAGGACGGGGCGCGGTATTTCGGGCCGTACACGAGTGCGTCGGCGGTGCGCGAAACGCTGAAACTGATCAGACGATTCTTTCCGTTGCGCCTTTGCAGCGACCGCGTGTTGCGCAGCCGTACGCGGCCTTGCCTCTACCGCCAGATGGGCCAATGCATGGGACCGTGCGGCGCGGTGGACGACGCGCAATACCGCGAAGTGGTCAATCAGGTAATGCTGGTGCTCCAAGGCCGAACGGAGGACTTGGAAAACTACCTCGCCGAGCAAATCCAGGGGCATGCGGAGCGGCTCGAATTCGAGCAGGCGGCCCTCTTGCGCGACCGGCTGTTCGCGTTGCGCAAGACCGTCGAACGCCAACGGACCGTTGCCGTGCCCGGCGTCGAGGATCGCGACGCGATCGGGCTGTATCAGGAAGGGCGCTATGTGGTAGTCCAGGCAATCTTCTTCCGGGGCGGCAAGATGGTGGGCGGGCGCGACTACGCATTCGAGGGCTGCGAGATGCCCGTGGACGAGTTCCTCAGTTCGTTCCTCCTGCAATACGGCGCGCAGGCGCCGACACTGCCCGCCGAGATCCTCGTGCCGTTCGAACTCGAAGATGCCGACGCCCTCGCCGAGATCCTGGCCGAACGCCGCGGCGCCAAGGTGGCCATCCTATATCCCCAACGCGGCGACAAGGCGGCACTGGTCGAACTGGCCGTCCGCAACGCGCGCCACTCGTTCACCGAGCGGCAACTGGTAAAAGAGGCCAACAAGGATTTGCTCGAGCAGGTCCGCAAGGCGTTCGACCTTGCCAAAGCGCCGCACCGAATGGAGTGCTTCGACATCTCGAACCTCCAGGGCGACCGGGCCGTCGGCGGCATGGCGGTCTTCGAAGACGGGTTGCCCAACAAGGCGCGTTATCGCCGGTACGCGATTCGCACCGTCCAGGGCCAGGACGATTTCGCGATGCTGCGCGAAGTCCTCATGCGACGATACAAGCGCGCCATCGAGGAGGACGATCTGCCCGGCCTCGCCGTCATCGACGGCGGGCGCGGCCAACTCAACGTTGCACGGGCCGTATTCGACGACCTCGGGATCGACGACCTGCCCGTCGTGAGCATCGCGAAATCGCGCGTCGAAGGCGAATCCCGGTCGCCCGAACGCTTCTTCCTGCCCAACCGGGTCAATCCCATCGTCCTGCCACAGCACCTGCCCGTCGTTCGGCTCATGGCGCGGTTGCGCGACGAGGCCCATCGCTTCGCGGTCACGTACCACCGGAAGCGACGACGCGAAGCGGCCTTCAAGACGCCGCTGACCGATATTCCAGGCGTCGGCCCCAAGCGCGCAAGAACGCTCTTGACCCAGCTCGGTTCTCTTGCGACAATAGCGGGTAGTTCCGTCGAGGCCATCGCGGCCTTGCCCGGATTCAACGAGAAGATGGCGCGCGCGGTCCTTGAACACCTCGGCGCGCGGGAAACCGAAGGAGTTAGGAGTTAGGGTCATGATTTTGTCGGTACTTGCATTGCTGGTGGCCGCAGGAATTTGTTGGTGGGTCTTTTCCGTGTACTCGTTCAATCCGCCCGTCCATGCGGATGAAGTCCATACCGTTACCACGCCCGACCTCTGGCATCTGCGCGTGTGCCGCTACAAACCAAAATCCGGCGAAGGCGAACCGGTCCTGATGGTCCACGGGTTCATGTCCACCCAGTTCAACTTCGCACTCCCGGCGGGAGCGTCGATGGCCGATGCGCTCGCCGAAGCGGGCTACGACTGCTGGGTGATGGAACTGCGCGGCAACCGCACGTCAATCCCCCCGTTCGGCCATTCCATTGGCGACGCGAGCATGGACGACCATATCCTGCGCGACATCCCTGCCACGATTCGGTACATCCAAAAGACGACCGGCTACGCGAAAATCCATTGGGTCGGCCATTCGATGGGCGGGATGCTGCTGTACGCGCACGACGCGGTACTAGGCTCCGCGGATCTCGCCAGCGGCACGACGCTCGGCTCGCCAATCGGTTTCCAGGACGTGCCGTTCCCCCGTTTCGCCGGTTTGGGTCTCACGCTACGCAAGACCTCGTGGCTGGCCCTCCGGTGCGTCCAACGCCTGATCATCAACATCTGCCACCTCTTCAAACCGCAATTGGCGCTTATCCCCGTCAACTACGAAAACATGAATCCAATTCTCGATGCGTCGAACATGTTCAGCACGCTCGATGCGCCACCCATCGGCGTGTCCGAGTCGCTCTCGAATGCCTTGGAAACGCACAAATGGAGCGTGAAAGACGAAACGGTCAACGTGTTCGATCATCTCAAGGATCTGCAAGTCCCATTGTTCGCGATCTTCGGAGCGGGCGATCCCTTCGTACCCGTCGAACACGCCAAGACCTTCTTCGACCAAATCCGCAACACCGACAAACGCTTCATGATGCTCTCGAAAGCCAATGGGAACGTCGCCGACTACAGCCATGTCGACCTCGTGTTCGGACGCGAAACGAAAAAAGAAGTCTTCACGCCCGTCGTCGAATGGATGGCCGCGCATCCCATCGCACAACCCGTCGTGGTCGAGGAAGAAGTCGCGAAAAAGATGGCCAAACCCGTACCGGCCCCACAACCTGCTCTAGCGGCTGACCCGCCAAAGCCCAAGAGGAGTGTCGCCGACCGCAAGACAGCGCCAATAGCCGCAGTCCCAGCCGCCAAGACCGCCACGGCAAAAAAAGCTCCTGCCAAGAAAGCGGTGGCCGCGCCCAAGCCCGCAGCCAAAAAGCCCGTTGCCAAAAAGGCCGTAGCAAAGAAAGCCGCTGCAAAGAAAGCCGCCGCGCCACCTAAACCAGCCCCTGCTGAAGAAACCGCGCCCGAAGCCAAACCGGGCAAGAAAGCCAGCACACGCAAATACGCCTCAAGCAAAGACAAGTTCTGAAACAGAATGAAATGGGTGGCCGTCACCCGTTTATCGGGTTAAAAAGTAACCGGCAGGCAGCGCGGTACGGAAAGTCTGTGGAGCGGGCTGTCAGCCTGCTCGTCTGGCTGAATCGTCCGGTTTTGCACGGGCAGACTGACAGTCCGCCCCACAGGTTCGCATGCCAGGATGACTTTCCGTACACGCTCTAAGGAAAACTTGTCATGAGCCATGATATCTCGCGCCGACATTTCATCGCGGCGACGGCTGTTGCTGCTGGTCTTGCGGCCATGGGCGCGCGCGGGGAAGGAGTCGACAAAATGAAAGGGCCGTCGGTCTGCATCTTTTCAAAGCATCTCCAGTTTCTTGACTGGGCGGCCATGGCGAAGGCGGGCAGGGCGCTTGGCGTGGACGGCTTTGATCTGACGGTGCGCAAGGGCGGCCATGTCGAGCCGGAGAAGGTAGCGTCCGATTTGCCGCGCGCGGTCGATGCGATTCGCGCCGAGGGACTCGAGGTCCCGATGATGACGACGAATCTGAACAATGGCGACGACCCGGTGGCGCGTCCGTTGCTCGAAGCGGCGTCGAAGGCGGGCATTCGATATTTCCGCATCGGTGGTTTGCTGTACGACAAGACGGGCAATCCGCTCGGCCAACTCGAGAAGTTCACGGAAGGTATTCGCGGCCTCGCGAAGTTGGCCGAACAATACGGGGTCACGGCGGGCTATCACAACCATTCCGGTCGCAACGAAGTCGGCGCGGCGATATGGGATTTGCAGCGCATGATCGAGGCCGTCGGTTCCGACCGGCTCGGTTCGAATTTCGACGTCGGCCACGCGGCCGTCGAAGGCGCATACGGCGTGTGGCAAATCAACGCGCGTCTCATCGCGCCATACGTCAAGATGATGGCCGTCAAGGATTTCGTGTGGGACAAGGACAAGCCGAAATGGGTATCGCTCGGTACGGGCATCGTGAAAACCGTGGAATGCCTCGAAATCGTCCGCGAAGCCGGGTTCGCAGGCCCCATCTCGCTCCACTTCGAGTACAAAACGCCGTCGAACGATACGCTCCTCGAAGAGATGGAGAAAACGGTCCAGACTCTCCGCGCCAACCTTCAGGCAGTCGGCTTTGGCGCGTGAGAATTGGAACGACGTGCCGCGTCCTTAGGAAGCAGGCTGAAGAACGATCCTTGAGAACAGTTCGTAATCCTTGACTCCGCCATATCACCGAGACCGTTTTGTTGCGGCGTCGATCGCGTCACAGCACGACGAGATTGTTTCGGTGGATTGCTTCGTCGAAGTCTTTCTGGCCGAGAATTGCGGCGATCTTCTTGCTCGAACAGCCCTTTATTCGCAGCAAGTCGTCGCTTCCATAGTTCGTCAGTCCGCGCGCGATTTCACGGCCCGCCGAATCGAGGACCTTGATCGCCGCGCCGGCTGCAAAATGGCCTTGGACCTGCGCTATGCCCGCCGCGAGTAGACTCTTGCCGCGTTCGAGGAGCGCCGCGCGCGCCCCATCGTCGATACGGACCGCGCCCTGCACCTTGCGCCCGAAGGCGATCCAGCGTTTGCGGTGCGGCAGCACGTCCGCCGAGGCGGCCAACAACGTTGCACGAGCGCGCCCATCGAGCACGTCGAGGATGATATGCGGCTTGCGCCCGTTGGCCAACACGACCGGCAATCCCGCGCTGCATGCGATCTTGGCGGCAGCCAACTTGGTCTTCATGCCGCCAACGGAGGTCTCGACCACCGTGTCGCCCGCTAGCGCTTCGACGGCGTCGGTGATTTCCTCGACGTATTCGATCAGTTTCGCGGACTTGTATCGCGCGGGATTCTTGTCGAACAGGCCGTCCACATCGCTCAGGATAATCAGGAGGTCCGCGTCGATTTTCGCGGCGATTTTCGCGGCCAGCGTATCGTTGTCGCCGAACTTGAGTTCTTCCGTCGCCGTCGAATCGTTCTCATTGACGATCGGCACGACCGTGCCGAGGTCGAACAACGCATGGATCGTGTTGCGGACGTTCAGGTAGGTCTGCCGGTTGTCGAGGTCCGAGGCGGCCAACAACACTTGCGCGGTTTTGAACCCTTTACCGTGGGTGCGGAACAGCGTTTCGTAGCTGTGCATAAGCACGGACTGTCCCACGGCGGCCGTTGCCTGTTTCAGCGGGAGGAGTTTCGGGCGTTGTGTGAGTCCGAGGGCGTTCATGCCGCACCCGATCGCGCCCGACGAGACGATCAAGACGTTCATGGCGCGTTCGCGTTTCAAGCGCACCACGTCCTCGACGATGCCTTCGAGCAGACGCCCGTCGAAGGGCCGCTTGTCGGTCAGCAACGTTGTGCCGATCTTGACGACCAGCGTTTTGATATCAGTCGGGATGATACTCAAACTCGACATCCCCTATCGCGATGGTCTGCCCTTCCTCGGCGCCCATCCGCTTGAGCGCATGAAACAGCCCCATCCGCTTGAGCCGATTATGGAAATGCCTCACGGCGGCGTCGTTGTCGAAAGCGGTCATTTGCGCGGCCTGCATCGCGCGCCTGCCCTCGATCCGAAAACCGTTGGGCATCCGTTCGATCGTGAACGGTGCTTCGTAGGTATATTCCGTTTCCTCGGCTTCGAGTTCCGCAGGCTCCGGTTCGCGCCGGAGCCGCTCGACGAGCGCCCACAGTTCTTCGAGCAGCGCCACGACCCCTTCGCCGGTCGCGGCGGAGATGCAACGCGCCGTACCGAATGCGGACTCGAGCGCCTCGAACCGCTCGCGATTCTCCGGCACGTCGGCCTTGTTCAATGCATACACGCGCGGACGTTCGGCAAACACCGAACTGTGCTGAGCGAGTTCGTTTTCGAGAATATCGCGCGTCTGAACGGGGTCCTCGTCGCCCAGGTCGATCAAGAACAGAAGCACTTTCGTGCGTTCGATGTGCCGCAGGAAGTCGTGGCCCAGCCCCTTGCCTTGAGAGGCGCCTTCGATAATCCCCGGTATGTCCGCCAAGGTCAGCGTGCGATGATCGGACAGCATGGCCACGCCCAAATTGGGCGATAGCGTTGTGAAAGGATAGTTATCGATCTTGGGCCGCGCCGCCGTGGACGCCGCGAGCAGCGTGGACTTCCCCGCGTTGGGCAGGCCAACCACCCCGACTTCGGCGATGACTTTGAGTTCGAGCAGATACTCGCGCTCTTCGCCCGGTTCGCCGAGTTCGGCAAAGCGCGGCGCCCGATTCGTCGACGTGACGAACCGCGCGTTGCCCTTCCCGCCGCGCCCGCCCCGGCCCGCGAGAAAGCGCTGTCCGGGTTCGACGAGGTCGGCGAGCAGTTCCTGGGTTTTGAAATCGCGTACGATGGTACCCGCAGGCAGGTGGACGAGGGCGTCTTCGCCTGTCCAGCCATGACAATCGCTTCCCATGCCGTGCTGGCCGCGTTCGCCTTTCCAGAAGGAATGATATTTGACATCGAGCAGCGAGGTAAGTTGCTCGTCCGCGATGAAAAAAACGCTGCCCCCATCACCCCCGTCGCCGCCGCTCGGACCGCCCCTCGGCACATACTTCTCGCGCCGGAATGCGCAACACCCGTTGCCTCCGGCGCCGGCGACTACTTTGACTCGTGCACGATCTACCAGCATGGCGAGGCGTTACCTCCTGCAGTGCGGGAATTGGCGGGCCCGCTCGCCAGCGGTCCGGTTAATCGGCCTTCGCCGCAAGAACCACGTCGACGCACTGGCGTACCTTGCTCTGATGCCGGAACTGGACGACGCCGTCTTCGAGCGCAAACAAGGTGTCGTCGCTGCCGATGCCCACGTTGCGGCCGGGATGAAACTTCGTACCGCGTTGCCGAACGAGGATATTGCCCGCGATAACTTTCTGGCCGCCGTATTTCTTGACACCCAACCGTTGCGCGTTGCTGTCGCGCCCGTTGCGCGCGCTACCGCCCTGCTTCTTATGCGCCATGACTCATCTCCTGCCTCACCGGGAATCCATAGCCCGGATAATGCCCTTGTTTCAATTCGACTGACCCGATAAACGCGCGTGCGTTTAGCCGGCGATCGCGACGACCTTCAATTCCGTAAACGGTTGCCGGTGGCCATACATGCGGTTGTAGTTGTTCTTCCGCTTGCGCTTGTACACGCGGACCTTGCGGCCACGGTCCTGCTTGACGACGTGGCAAATAACCTTCGCGTCCACGAGCGCCGTGGGATCGCTTACAATCCCGTCGTCCTTCACCAACAGGCGCACGGGACTCAACTCGACCGTCTCGCCGATCGGCGCATCGATTTTCTCGACGCGGATCATGTCGTCCACGAACACCTTTTCCTGCTTGCCACCCGTTACCACTACTGCGTACATGTCTTGTTCTCCCAAACCGTGCTTATCGGTTCGTTGCCTCTTCTTGACCGCAGCGCGCCGCAAACGCTATCGCCGCCGCACGCAACTCCGCGCACGCGCTCAGCGACGCCAAATAGCTCGACTTCACATTGCGCGGCGACGGCAGGTTTTCAGTAACCGTCTGCAAACGCCCGAACGCGCCTTCCGCCACAACCTCGTGGCTGTTCACCGTCGCCCGGGGATCCGCGATGATCCGTACCCGCGTCTCCGTCGGACCGATACCCATCAAACTCAGCGCCGCCGCAACGTTCACATTTTGCGGAAACGCCTGAAACGCATCCAGCGCATTACCCTCGAATATCACCAGCGGCTCCGCGAGGTTGTCCAGCACGATCCCGTGTTCCACGAGGTACGGCGCACCCGCCAAACCCTTCGGCGGCTTGCGCGTCGTCAACGTCACGCTGTGCAGACCCGCTTCCATCGCCGCGCGTATACCGTCCAGCCCACACAACGCGCCCGACGGAATCCGCACCTGAATGTTGCTTTCCCGCGCGCGGTCGCGAAGGTCCGGACACTGCAACAGGCCGCCCACGCTCATGACCAGGCAGTCCCGGCGATGCCGACTGCACGCCTCGACGACATCCTTCACCGCGCCGGCAACTGCACACTCGATCACAAAATCCGCCGACGCCACGTTCTCTTCGAGACCGCATATCTCCGCATTCAACTGAAAGGTCCGGTGGAGCACCTTGGCGCGGTTTTCATCGATATCCGTCAGCGCCACGATTTCCGCCAGGATCGTTCCCTTTTGCAACGCAATACATAAATCGGCGCCAATGTTTCCGCAACCGACAAGACCAACCTTCATCAATGCCATGAAAAATCCCAGCCTAACTAAGAGACAAAAACGCCCCGCCTTCTTAACGAAAGGCCGAGGCTCCATACGCACGAAATCGACGCGCGGACAAGGTTCTCCAACAGAACGAACGAGAGTATAGCAAACGAATACGCCGGAAATCAACGCACAACGGGCCGCCTCGTTGCAGACTGGCGCCCGCTTGCTTGAAACGTTGCTGGCAAAGGTGGGGACACTTGTCCAATCGGTTCGAGGATTTCTGGGCAAACCGCGCCGCAGCTTATCAACCTGGGAGATATCCACAATGCAATATAGAATCCGGATCTCTCGCTGAGGCACAATACCTCTACGATGCCCACGATGGAGCTACGAATGAACACTTATAGACACCGATACCGCAAAAGAAATGCCTACGCCGATTTCGAACTATCCGTCTTCATCCGCGCTCAGTCCTGGTTCGTCTCGATACTATTCATTTTGTTTGCCGGTCATACCGCTTTCGCGTTCGACGTAACAGGCGTCGTGATCGATCCGGCGGGGAAGCCCGTATCCGGGGCGCGAGTATGGCTGTGCCAGGACCGCACGGCACGGCATGCGGACACGGATGCGGTTGGCGCGTTTTCGTTTGGGGACGTCGCGCCGCGCCCTGTCGACCTCGTCGCGTACAAGGAAGGCTTCTCGTTCGGCGGCCAGACGGCGGCGGTAATCGGTTCCGGGACAGTCACGCTGGTCCTGTCCGAACCAGCCACGCTCACGATTCGCGCCAAAAACGAATCCTTCGAACCCATTGCAGGCGCGTTTATCCGCCATCTTTGCATATCCGATGCCTTCAATGTCGCCGTATCCGTTCTGAACGCGGACGGTTTCGCGCCGATGCGAAGCGACGCCGACGGGCGGCTGACCATCCCCGCGCTCCCCAAGGACGGCCACATCCGTTTCGTGGTCGGCCACCGCGATTATGCCGACTCCTCCGTGGCGTATTTGCCCGTATCCGACAAGGAACAGACTATCCTTCTATATCCCGGCGTGAAGTTGCGCGGGCGCGTAACGGCCGATAAGGGAAACGGCGTTCCACACGCCTGCGTAACCGTCCTTCGCGTCGGCGCCGGCGCACAACGGGTTGCCGCAGAAGCGCTGACCGATCCCGACGGCTACTACCATGTGACTGTAGTACAAGACGACTACTTCGTCGCAGTAGCGCACCCGGATTTCGCGTCGCCGCGTTCGGTCGGCATCGGCGTCGGCAACGACGAAAAGAAAAATGTCGTGGACCTCGTGCTTGAATCGCCGCGCGTGATTACCGGTGTGCTCGATTATCCCGACGGCAAGCCGTGCCAGGGCGCGCCGGTCTCGTACTGGATAGAAAAGGAGTCGTACACGGAAACGCTCACGCAACAGGACGGGCGTTTCGAGTTGCGGACGCCCCGCGCGGAAGGACACCTGCGCATCGTGTCACCGGACGGGTTCGAGACCGAGCATCGCGGCGACATCAAAATCGCAGCCGAAAACCCGGCCAAGCTGGCGCTCGAACCGATCAAGTTGAGGGCGCTCCCCGTCATCGAGGGCACGATTGTCGGCCCCGACGGACAGCCCGAATCGCGCGTGCTCATCGCCACCCGTGGAATCGACCCGCCGATGTGGGCCTTGCCCAGCGACGACGGACGTTTCCGGATCGTCCTGCGCCAAGCGCCGCCCGAACGGGTCGTCGCGTTTCGCGCGGAACATGCCCAACGGTTTTTGCGCGCGGATTTCCAGGCCCCGCTCGACGATCCCAAACCGTTGCGCGTAACGCTCGAACCTTTCGAGCCAGACATCAAACGTCCCGATGCGCCGCCTGGCGACAACGCGTTCAAAGATATGCTCGACCAGTCCGCGCCAGAGATTACGTGCGATGCGTGGTTCAACACGACGCCGTTGACGCTCGAATCATTCAACGGCAAAGTCCTCATCCTGCTGTTTTGGGGCGGATTCGACGAACGTTCCACAGGCCGCAGCACCATCGAAGAGCTTCGCGCGCTGCACGTCCTATTGAAAGACGATCCCGAAACAGCCTTCCTCGGCATACACGACGGCGGCAAGGAACCTGCGGAAGTCCAGCGTTACGTGAAAGAATATGGGATCGAATTCCCCGTGGGCCGCGACGCGGAACCCTTTCAAACCTTTGGCAAGTACGGCATCCACTATATCCCCCAGATCGTGCTCATCGATAAGCACGGTATCCTCCGCCACGTATCCGTGGAAGGACGCCTGCTCGAATTGATCAAATCGCTACGCCGGGAAGGATGAGAGTAAAGAAGGAATTCAGAACGTTACGAAAGAACGGCGGCCATCCATCTCAAATCTGAAATCCCATTCAAGCACGAAAAGACCGCAAAAGCGCTTGGCTTTCGCGGTCTTCAAAACAGCGATTTGGACGACTTACAAGGCGCCGGCGATACGCTGAAGCGTCGATTTCTTGCGAGCGGCACTGTTGCGGTGGATGACGCCCTTCGACGCAGCGCGATCGATTTCCGACAGGGCTTCCGGCAATGTTGCCTTGATCTTCACGGCGTCCTTCGATTCGATCGCTTCGGCGGCCTGCTTGACCAGCGTCTTCATACGCGACTTGACGGCCACATTGCGCTGGCGGCACTTCTCATTGGTGATGTTACGCTTCTTGGCGGATTTGATTTTAGCCATGATCGTTCCCTAAACCTGTACAAACGCTTCTGAAATCTAACGAGGAAGTAGTGTAGCAAACTCCAAGTGCATATTCAAACTGGCTTCTGCACGGGGAATCTTGATGTGGTCGCAAAGGCACTGATACGATGAGACGGTATAGAGGAGAAGTAGTCGATGGCGGTTGGAAGCCCCGGCAAGAAGCACGTCGTGCCGTATTGGGACGTGGCCATTGCCATGACGGTGTTCCTGGTCGTTGTATCGGGTAGTTGGGGGTATTTGACAGTCTCCGGCTTGACACCGGGACCCGAGCATGGCGACTCAGAGTTTATGATCGTGTCTGCGGCTCTGTGGGCCACGGGTCACACGTTTTCGATCGTGCCCAATCCTTTTATGTCGATTCCTCCCGCGTTCCTCGACTTTTTGACGCACAAGACGGATGCGCTGCAAACGAATCAATTCCCACACGAACTATTTTTGCCTCTCCCGGGGGAAACCAAGTTCATTTACGATCGACTCTACCTTCTCTATGCGATGGGTATTTTGTGGCGCATCGTCGAAATTTCGTGGAGTTCCCTGAACATTCTGGTTTCTTTTTTCGCCGGTTTGACCGCCGCGATAACCTATGGCATTTTCCGCTTGGGAATGGGCCGGTCGATCGCCTTTGTTGGAACGCTCTTGTTCGTCTCGTCCCCGCTATTCTTGACCGAACTCCCGGCGCTCAGGGACTTCTGCAAGGCGCCATTTATTCTGGGTGCGCTTTTGGCAATAGGCTATTTGCTGAGCAGATCCCCACGGAAACCCGGCTTGGTCGTCTTGGCCGCCGCGATAGGCCTTTTTACCGGTATTGGGATGGGATTCCGGCAAGACATAATCATCGTGCTGCCGCCGCTTGTGGTTTCATTGCTGTTCGCGCCGGGCGTTAGACTGTTTTCGTTCAAGTTCAGATTGGCAATGGTATCCCTTTTTCTCGCGTGTTTTTGGGTTCCGGCGTATCCGGTCTTTCGGGAAGTCAAAAAAAGCGGCGGCAACAACTCTTTCTATCTAACGCAGGGCTTTTCTCGCTACATGTTGGCGGATGCAGATACGACAAGGGCTTCGTATGGACCGCTTTACAGCGACGATGATTTCATAACACACGCTACCATTTCACACTATGCGGCCCAGACTCGGAGGCAATACCAAGCAAGGTTCACCATAGCGAGAATGTTATTTCAAGAAGTCTCTCTACGAGAATTGCCCGTCGATCCGGGCGCCTCATTTCTGTTCGCAGCACTTGCGGCATACTGTCGAACCGATTTTGGACTTTGGAGCGATGAATCCGAGAAGGTGACCCGTGGCCTTGTCCGCGACCTCGCCGCAACGTTCCCGGCAGATATTGTTACGCGTTGGTATGGCGCGACATTGCGCTGTGTTCGCGGCCTTCAAAGCAAGGGGTCGTATTGCGACATGTCCAATCCTTTTATTAGACGATCGCTCGAATTCCACGCACCGTTCACGCGCCATTTCCGGAAATATGGCTTGTTCTATGCCGGGTTGACGTTCTTGATATTGTGCGGAAAGAGTTTCCGGCTGGGCATTGGGGCCATGTTAACACCAATCTATTTTTGTGGTTATACCAGCCTTGGATTTAAGTTAAGGCATGCATTCCATCTCGATGTGGTCTCTTATTGGCTGGCGGGTTTCCTCATCAATGCGTGCATTCTCTGGATAGCGAGCCATGTTTCTCGCCAGCGTTGGAGGCTGGTCTTCCGGTTGCGCCCGTGGTCTTCGGAGCCGCCGCGCATCGTGTCCGTCCGTCTGCTGGCGGGCGTGTTGGCGATGGGATTGTCTCTCGCGGTTCCGCTCTACGTGGCGCGTTTCGTTCAAAGCGTCAAGATGGATAAGGTCATTGCACGGTATGAATCCGCGGCCCTGGAACCCGTGCCCACCACTCAAAGCGCGGAACCGGATGGCGCCATTTTGTATTCTCCCGTTTCGCTGCCTGGTTTCGAGCGGTCGGCGTGGTCCCCCGACGTTTTGGCCGAGTATCTGGTTGTGGAATTGGAAACCAAGGTGCAAGGGCCTGTCGTCAACATAAAATACACTCGAACGAACATCGATTTCGACAGGGTGGACGATTGTCCGGTTTGGGATACTCCCGGTCCGTATACGGTTCGTTACTTTTTTCCGGCCTACAGTTTTTCGCGGCGTTTTCAGGAAAGCTCAAGCCAAGGCTCCCCTCTGCCGGATTTCGTGGGCATCGCCGTTCCAAAGGAAGTCACGGTAAAAGGACTTTACCGCGTACGCAATAAAGAGATGTTTCCAATCTTGATGAACGTCTGGTTGCCGGACAACACGAAGCTGTTCAAAAAATATTACACGCTTTCATTTCAGTCTTAGGCGGGAATGGGACCGCGCGAGGTACCCTCTGACGGTAGCACGACGTTGGAAACATCGCGCTACATCGGGAGACGAAGGTATGGCTTGGATGATACGGTCGTTGCGCAAGGTCGGCGTCGTGGTATTTTTGATCGCGCTATGCGTTGCCGTCGCCGTCAAGCAGCCCGAGTTCCTCTCGGTCGACAATCTCAAAGACGTGTTGGTGCAGATCTCCGGGATCGCCATCGCTGCGGTCGGTATGACGCTGGTCATTCTGACGGCCGGTATCGACCTTTCCGTGGGCAGCGTTTTGGCGCTATCCGGGTGCGCCGGGTCGTTGGTGGGACTCAAGCTCGCCGAGTCCGGCCCGGCGTGGTTGGCAACCCCGCTCGGTTTTCTCGCAGCGATCCTCGTCGGGGCGCTGTGCGGTCTTGCGAACGGCCTGATGATTACCAAGATCCCGTTGACGCCTTTCATCGCCACGCTGGGCGTGATGGGCGTCGCGCGCGGCCTTGCGTACTACATTTGCCACAGTTCGCCGGTGCAGGTCACGCCCGGCATGCGCCAGATCGCGCTCGCCCGGCCCTTGGGCGTCCCCTTTCCCATCGTGCTGATGCTGGCGATTTTTGTGCTCGGCTGGCTGGCGCTCGAACGTACCCGGTTCGGACGCAACGTATACGCCATCGGCGGCAACGAGGAATCCGCCCGCCTGAGCGGTATCCGAATCCACGCGTCCAAGATCCTCGTCTACACGCTGACGGGCGCATTTGCGGCGATCAGCGGGCTTATCGTCGCCGGACGTCTGGCGTGGATGATGCCGCAAGAGGGCGACGGGTTCGAGCTGGACGTGATCGCGGCAGTCGTCATCGGCGGCACGAGTTTGTCTGGCGGCCAAGGGACTGTTCTTGGTACACTGCTCGGCGCGCTGATCATGGGTGTTGTGCGCAACGGACTCAATCTGACCGCCGTCGATTACAACGTCCAAAAGGTCGTCATTGGCGGCATTATCATCGCGGCCGTCTCGGTAGACGTTCTCGCAAGACGGCTTGGCCGCGTAGGAAAAGGATAACTGGGAGATTGTTCATGCGGAAACTCGTTGCGTTTGCGTCCATGTTCGTTTTGATCGTCGCCTTGGCGGCGTGCGGAAAATCGACTTCGACACCAGCCAAGCAAGTGGTCGTCGGATTCGTCTCGCCCGCGTTGACGAGCACGTTTCATGTGACGCTCATCGAAGCAGCCAAGAAAGCAGGCGATCAACTCGGCTGGAAAGTCGAGTCGCTCGCGCCGGACCGCGAAACCAATTTTGCCGCGCAAGTGGACATGGTTCAAGCGCTGGTACGCCGCAAAGTGAGCGCCATCTCGATTTGCGCGATCAACGACAGCGCCATCATGGGCGCCGTCGAACAGGCCAACGCCGCCGGTATCCCCGTGTTCGTACACAACTCGCTCATGCCCTTGGCCGGGGGAAAAGTCGAAGCCTACATCGGATACGACCAACGTAAGGCCGGACGCCTCTGCGGCGAATACGCCTGCGAACTCCTCAAGAAACGGCACGGCGACTACAAGGGCAAGGTGTATCTCCTGCTCGGTATCCCCGGCATTCACACAACGGAACGCTCGACCGGGTTCCTCGAAGCGATTGCGGCGCATCCCGCCATCGAAGTCGTCGCGAAGACCCCCGCAAACTGGGAACGCCAGCAAGCCATGAATGCCGCCTCGGCCGCCTTCAAGGCCACGCCCGACATCGACCTCTTCTTTGCCTGCTCGGACGCGATGGCCCAAGGCGCGGCTCAAGCGGTCAGAGAAGCAGGAATACCCGCATTCACCATCGGGATCGACGGCAATCCCGACACGCTCAAAGACATCAAAGAAGGCGTCGTGACCGCCTCATGCGCCGTGTACCCCGGCGAGATGGGCCGCATCACACTCGATACCATCCGCCAACATCTCGAAGGCAAACCCATCCAACCCAAAGTCGAGACCCCCATCAAGATCATCGACCAATCCAACGTCGATGAACTCCTGGGCAAGTAGAGCGTCGAGACGAAGCATAAAACGGAAAAGGCCTTACTGCCGCGAGAAATGCGTCCTCTGCTTCTCAGGCTATCTTGAGGCGGTTGTCTGCCGTTTGCACGCAGCTTGCCATAGTTTTGCCGCAGGGCTGTCGGCGGTTGCAAGTTTGTGAAGACGTTTCCGTCGCTCTTCCTCTGCGGTCAAGCCTTCGTTTTCGTTCAGAAGCTCCGCTTGGATGCGGTTCTTCATCTCAACACAATCGAATTCCTCTTTGTTGTTCATGGCTAGACGATCTCCTTTATTCCAGTCGGCGAATATCCGGCGACCTCACCACCGCGCGATGAATTCCTCGGCCCAGCCGAGGCCGTTCGTGATGGCGGTGCGTTCACCGTCCGTCCGTACGCTGCCCTCGAAACGTCCAAACATTTGATGAACGCCGGACTTGATCACGAGCAGGTTGGCGCCCAGTTTGCGGTCGTAAAATGGCGTGAATGCGATGTCCACGTCGTCGGATTCGAGCGTGTGAATTCGCCACGGCTTCATGAAATCCGTGCGGTCGTATTCGAATCGGATCGGTTCCTGGATCTTGGCCAAGCGTCCGTTGCGACAAATGCCGTTTTCCGTCGCGCCGGTGCCATCGGTCCATTGTCCGCCGAAGTTCAGGCCCACGATGTCCGTGCCGCACCGTGCGGCGCACGTGGCCCAGTTCCACGCGATCCGGTATGGCCATATTCCGCGTCCGAAATCCAATACGGCAAAAGCCTCCGGGCCGGACACCTCGTACGAACGTGAACCCAACACGATATGGCCGCTTGCGGGAATCGCGTTTTGTTTCGAGGTAAATTGGAACTGGCGCGCGTTCCACGGCACGACGACATTCAGCGTCTCCTGATTCGGTAGACGCCGGATATCGATTCCGGCCTCCAACCCTTTTCGTGCAAACCCGGGCCAACAGACATCTATACGCACGTTGTCGCCCGCGTCCTCGATGGTAATCAGGGTATCGCGACGCGCCACCCGGATCGGTTCGCCGACCCGTTCGCCCGGACGCACGCTAAAGGGTATGGCAAGCGTTGCATCGAAACACCGGTTCGCATCGAAGTCCAGCAAGTAAACGTTGGCAAAGGCAAAATAGTCTATCGAAGCCACCGTCACCGAAAACGCAAACGACGGCGTCATCACGCACCAGTAGTCCCAACGCTTCTTGCGCGGCCAATGTCCCGATAGATTGCACCGATGCAGCGGATGCCGCGACCAACCGACGGCGTCGGGATTCAAGATCCCGTCGTTCGAGCACAGATCGACGGGCGCTACGATTTCAGGCGACGAATAGGACATGCGGGAATTGTTGCACATCGAATGGCCGTCCGCAAGGAATGAACCATAAACCCCAAAAAGGCAGTCAGAATTCTGGTTACTGGATTCGGGGTTACTTGCGTTTGACTCGGGGGCCGTCTGGTGTGTCTTCGACGACCCAACCTTCGTCGGCGAGTTGTTTTCGGATGGCGTCGGCGCGTGCGAAATCTTTGTTGCGGCGTGCCTGCTGGCGTTCGAGGGCAAGGTCGAGCACTGCCTGCGGGGCCGCGTCTTCGATGGCCGGGAAAAGCCCCGTAACCGCGTCGAGCCGAGCGAGTAGCGCCTCGGCGTTTTTCGCGCTGTTCGGACCGGCTTCGTTGCGGTCGATCAGGCGGTTCACGTCGCGGACGAAATCGAACACGGAGGCCAGCGCGCCGGAAATGTTCAAGTCTTCGTCGAGCGCCGCGCCGAAGTTTTTCTCACACGTTTCGATTTCCGAGGCGAGGTCCGAATCGCCGCCGGTGGCGTCTTTGAGGCGCAGCCGGAAATCCTTGATGCGCTGGAGTGCCTGATTCGCAGCCTCGACGGCGTCGAAGGTGAAGTTGTTCGGCTGGCGGTAATGGGTCGCAATCAGTACCCAGCGAAGGGCGAGCGGGTTGTGGCCTGCTTCGACGAGGTCGCGTACCGTGTAGAAGTTGCCGAGCGATTTGGCCATTTTGCGTCCTTCGACCATGAGGTGTCCGGAGTGGAGCCAGTAGCGCACGAAGGACTGGCCCGTGGCGCACTCGGATTGCGCGATTTCGTTCTCGTGGTGCGGGAACATGTTATCGATGCCGCCGGTGTGAATATCGAACGAAACGCCGAGGTATTTCATGCTCATCGCGGAACATTCGATGTGCCAGCCGGGGCGTCCGCGCCCCAACTCGGTATCCCAATAGACGTTGCCGTCGGCGTCGTCGTAGGCTTTCCATAATGCGAAGTCGCGGGCATCTTCGGTGCTGTATTCGTCGAGGTCGACGCGCCCGCTCGCGCCTTCTTTGAGTTGCGACATGTCGAAGTGGCTCAGCCGCCCATAGTTTGGAAACGAACTCAGCCGGAAATACGTGCTGCCGCCCGCCTCGTAAGTGTGGCCCTTTTCGCGCAGTTGTTTGATGATGGCGACCATTTCGGGGATATGGTCCGTCGCGGCGGGATAATGCTCGGCGCGCTCGATGCGCAACGTGTCGAGATCGGCAAAGAAGGCTTCGATGTATGGCTTCGCACGTTCCTTGATCGGCACACCGGTCTCGCGGCAGGCGCGGATGGTCTTATCGTCGACGTCGGTCAGGTTCATGACTTGTGTGACGGCGTAACCGCGATACTTGAGGTGGCGGCGAAGCAGGTCCTCGAAGGCATAGGTTCGGAAATTGCCGATATGGGCAAAGTTGTAGACGGTCGGCCCGCAGGTGTACATGCGCACTTGGCCGGACACGATAGGCTCGAACGTATCGAGCGCCCGCGTCAGCGTGTTGTAGAAACGAATCGCCACGATGAGATCCTCTGTCGTTTACGTAAACAGTGCTTCGACAAACTCGCGCGCGTTGAACGGTTGCAGGTCATCAATGCTCTCGCCAACGCCGATCGCTTTGATCGGAATGCCCAACTCCTTTTGAATAGCCATGACAATGCCGCCCTTGGCGGTGCCGTCCAACTTGGTCAGTACGATGCCGCTAACGGTGAGGGCTTCGGTGAAGATGCGGACCTGCTGCAAACCGTTCTGACCGGTTGTGGCGTCGAGCACGAGCAAGACATCGTGCGGCGCTCCCGGCAGACGTTTGGCGATGACGCGCTGGATTTTCTTTAGTTCTTGCATGAGATTCGTCTTGTTATGGAGGCGTCCCGCGGTGTCGATGAGGAGGCATTGCAGGCCGCGCGAGATCGCCGCGTCGGTCGCGTCGTAGGCCACGGCGGCGGGATCGGAACCATCCTTGTGTTTAATGATCGGTACGCCGCTCCGCTCGCTCCATATCGTGAGTTGCTCGACTGCCGCCGCACGGAACGTGTCCGCCGCGCCGAGTATGACGGTCTTGCCCTCCTTGACGAGTTGCGAGGCGAGCTTGCCGATGGTCGTCGTCTTGCCGGAACCGTTGACGCCTACGACGAGTGTTACATGCGGGCCGCCGTCCGGCGCGGTCCACGTCATCGTATGATCGCCGGGTTCGAGAATACTGACGAGTTCTTCTTTGAGGACCGCGTATAATTCTTCGGACGACTTGAGTCCCTTCTCGCGAGCGATGCGCCGCATATCCTCGATGATACCCATGGTGGTGTCGACGCCCATGTCGGCCTCGATGAGAATTTGTTCGAGTTCGTCGAATACCTCGTCGTCGATCACCGGGCGCATCAAGAGCACGCGCCGGACATTGTGTACAAGACTCGTGCGCGTCTTGGTCAACCGCTCGCGCAAGCGTCCGAAAAAGCCCATATCCGTCTCCGTTCCGATTTTCCACTTGGGTGTTATTGAAAGCGCAATGTTATCATGCCTCGGCGAAACGGCACAAGGCGGGAACAATTGCGGATTGCTTGACGCTTGTCGTTGTTCGGGCGTACACTCTGCTTTGTTTTCCACAACCAATTCCGTGAGATGGGAGTAATTGTCATGGCCAAGACGTTGAATTTTGCCGTAGTGGGACTGGGAATGGGCGGGCATCACTGCAAAGCCCTCAAGAATGCCAAAGGGGCGCATCTGGCGGCGGTGTGCGACATCGACGAGGATCGCCTCGCGCAACGAATGAAGGAATTCGACTGCAAGGGTTACACGCGCTACGCGGACGTACTGAAGGACAAGAGCATCGATGCGGTATGCATCGTCGTCGAGAGCGGCTATCACGCGAAGCTGGGCATCCAGGCCGCGAAGGCGGGCAAGCACATCATCATGGAGAAGCCGATCGACATCACACCCGCGAAAATCAAGCCGCTCGAGGAGGCGGTCAAGGCGGCGGGCGTCAAGTGCGGCTGCATCTTTCAGTATCGTATGGACAACTGCAACATTCTGATCAAGAAGGCAATCGACTCAGGTAAGATGGGCAAGCTCATCGGCGCCCATGCGCACCTGCCGTGGTGGCGCGGCGACGATTATTTCGCCGGCCCGCATGGACCGTGGCGTGCGACGTGGAAGATCGACGGCGGCGGCAGCATGATGAACCAGGGCATCCATACGGTGGACCTGATCCAGTGGCTCGCGGGACCGGTCGAAAGCGTGTTCGGGTTCTACGGCGTACACAATCACAAGATCCAGGCCGAGGACCAGGTGGTCGCGGTGTTGAAGTTCAAGAATGGCGCGCTGGGCACGTTCTATTCGACGACGTGTACGATTCCCGAAGGCGCGCAACGCGTCTATATGTACGGCACAAAGGGATCGTTCTCGCGGTACGGCAACACACTCGAAACGTATGCCATGGATACGGCCGCGCAACGCGAACGTATGATGAACCTTTTCGGCGGCAGCGCAAAGGCCAGCAGTGGCGCGAGCAAGGATCCGATGGCCATCTCGGCAGACGGACATCAACTCATCATCGAGGACTTGGTGAAAGCCGTGTATGCCAACCGCGAACCCATAATTCCAATTTCAAGCGCGAAGCACGCGGTCGAGATCGCCTGCGCAATCTACAAGTCCGCACAAACGCATCGCGAGGTCAAGGTCAGCGAGGTTGCCGTGTAACGCGAAAGGATCTGTCGATGCGAATAGATTCGTTATGTCTCCGGAATTACCGCTGCTTCGACGAAATACGGATAGATTTCAACGAGCATCTTACCGTCCTCGTTGCGCCAAACGGTGGGGGAAAGACCGCAATACTCGATGCGATAGCGGTCGCATTCAGCCCCTTTACCTGGAAAATCGGCGTGGGCGCGGGCAAGAAGTTCCGCGTTCAAGATTCCCGTCGTCTGGCTGTTTCTGCCGGTTCCAATGGGGCAAAGGCACTGTCTCCATTCCAGGAAATAATCTTGGAGGCGACGGGGGAATTGGATGGTCAAGGGATATCGTGGAAACGGCGAAAGCCGACGGAAGAGGGCATCACTACATCCATAGAAGCGTTATCCCTCGCTCGTTATGCCAATCGCCTCCTGAAGAGATTGTCCAATTCCGAGGAAGCCATGGAAACCGTTCTCCCGATCATGGCCTATTATAGCACCGGACGCCTGTGGGGACCGAAGTCATTCGCGGTCAGTGAAAAGGGGAAACCCCTAGTGCCGCGGAATCATGGTTATCAAGGATGTCTGAGTTCGCGTTCAAAATATGAGTCATTTAAGGCGTTTTTTGGGGCCGCCTGCTTCAGCGTGTTGGCCGGACGAATTCAACAACAGGATCGCGGTTTCTCGTTTCCCGAACAGACCCTGCTTGAGGAGTCCGTGCGAAATGTCAAGAACGCGGTGCAGACTGTGCTCAAACCCTATGGAGACTGCTGGCTGGACTACGAGTCCGCTAAGAGGGAAATCGTCCTCACCGATATTGGCCACATGACCCAATTGGGATTAGATCAGCAAAGCGATGGCGTCCAAGTCATGGTAGGTTTGGCGGGCGACATCGCCTCACGTACGAGTCTGTTGAATCCCCAATTCGGTGAAAACGCAGCCAAGATGACGCCCGGAATCGTACTCATCGACGAGGTGGACATGAGCCTTCATCCCTTGTGGCAACAGAAGGTCCTGGAATCCCTTCGCGATGCGTTTCCCAACATTCAGTTCATCGTTACCACGCACAGCCCGCAGGTGTTGACCACGGTTCCGGCAGAGTGCATTCGCGTCCTGGCTCAAGATGGTGATGACAGATGGACAGCCGAACAACCCCGTGAGCAAACCAAGGGCGTGGAAAGCGCGTATGTAATGGCTACGGTCATGAACACCGATCCAATCCCCCGTGTCGAGGAGGCGAAGTGGGTAAATGACTATCATGCCTTGATCCAACAACATATGTCCGACTCCCCTGAAGCTATGAGTATCCGATCCGATCTCGAAAGACATTTCGGGTCCAGTCACCCGGTCATGTTGGAGTGCGACCGCATGATCCGCTTTGCGCAGTTCAAGAAAAGCCTGCCGACTGCGGCAAAGCGCGAGCAGGAATAGGCGATGCATTGTCTTGATCGAACGTCTGTTCCTATTCCAACGTGCCTTGGTAGATACGATTACAGGGTGGATAGTTGGGATAGAGATACCCCCAACTCCGATGAACGGGCAGAAATCTTATCGAGCCTAGAGCGGATGCAAGGCAGACGTTGTGCTTATTGTGAGTGTAATCTCGACGAAAATGGCCAGCACATAGAACACTTCCGGCAGCGCAGCCGCTACCCGGCGGGAACCTTCGATTGGGACAACTTGTTCTGGTCTTGTTCGCGCCAAGACTCTTGCGGAAGTCACAAGGACGCTTGCCGCGATTACGGTCATGCAGACCTCATCAAGCCCGACATCGAAGACCCGGAGCACTTCTTCGTTTTCACCACAAACGGTTCTGTCAGCTTGCGATCTGGCCTGACGCCCAACGAACAGCACCGAGCGCAAGAAACGTTGCGTGTCTTCAACCTTGATGCGCAATGGGGACCCCTTCGTATGATGCGGCGCATTGCCATAGTGGGCTACCTGCAGGCACTTGATGAGCTTCGCGAATTGCTCTCTTCCTGCACGCCGCAGGAGATAGGAGACTACATTGACAGCGAATTCGCCTACACCAGGAATCTTCCATTCTGCACTGCCATTAAGCACGTTCTGACTTTGTGAAGGTTGGTGCCATGACCCATTCCGTCAAAGCTCCCCGGAAAGCGCTTGATGTCGCGCAGCCACGGGACTCAATCAAGGCGGCTGCGCCACAAGATAGGTACGTCGGGCACGGGCATCCGTTTTGCACGAAGCGGATCCGCTGCAAGGAGAGACAAGAGATACGCCCTCCGTTTAGTTCGCCGTCTGTGAACAGCATCTTGCTGTCTTTTCCGTGTTTCGTCGTATTTGCGTTGATCGTGTCATCTTCCGCTCTTGCCGACGAAATCGAACATCGTGGTCCGATCGTCTATGCGAAGCCGGGCGGGCTCGAATTGAAGATGACGTTGGCGACGCCGACCGAACGAGGGGCCGCGCCGCGCCCTGCGGTCTTGCTGATTCATGGCGGTTCCTGGTTGTTCGGCACGCGGCATCAATTGCACTGGTATACGCGACGCTTTGCTGAACAAGGTTATGTCGTCGCGGCGATCCAGTACCGGATGATGCTGAAACATCGTTTTCCCGAATGCGTCGAAGATTGCAAAGCGGCGGTGCGCTGGCTGCGGCTGCATGCGGCGGAATACAACATCGACCCGGACCGCATTGTCGCGCTGGGCAATAGCGCCGGCGGCCATCTGGCCGCGATGCTGGGCGCAACGTCGCCCGAGGATGGCTTCGATGGCGCAGAGAATCCCGGGGTTTCGAGCGCGGTGCAGGCAACGGTCGGGATGTATGGGGTGTACGAGTTGTCGGGCTATCGCAATCCGCAGGGATTTTTCGTGTTGCGCTGGATCACGAAGTGGTTCGTCAAGCGATTCGTGGGGAAGGAGACGCCGGATCGCGACACGTACAAACTGGCGTCGCCCACGACTTACGCGCACGCCGGGATGGGGCCGGTATTTCTCGTGCATGGCACGAACGATCATACCGTGCGCTATGATCAATCAACGGCGTTTCGCGACCAGTTGTCGGGGTTGGGCGTGCCGGTTCACATGAGCACGGTACCGTACGGTCACATTTTCGACTTTCTACATGCGCCCGCGCGCCAAAAGGTTTTCGATCAAATCCTTGCGTTTCTCAAGGAGCATGGAATGCAACCACCGGAGAACTGAACATGAATATTGAATCGTTTGTGCGTCCAGGCGAAGCGCTGTCGCGCGAAGCGGCTGCGGCGCGTCCCGACGCGATAGCGGATACCTCTTTCGTGCAAGAACGCCATACGCCATATGCGATTCGGGGCGGCGCGCGTGCAGTGGCCGTGGATGCAGGCGGCAACGTTTGGGCGGGTACGGCTACGGGGACGTACCGGCTCGCATGCGGCAAGATGCGCTGGGCGGCCATGATGCCGAAATCCGAACGGGGTCCCGTGTTCGCATTGCTGGCGGACGACAAGGATGTGTGGGTGGGCGCGTGGAACGGCCTGTATCGTGGCCGCCGCAAGGTCGCGGGCATCGATGCGCCTATCGCCGCGTTGGCAAAGACGCCCGACGGCGTCGTGGCGATGGGGCCGGATGGTCTGTGGCGGCAAGCGGGTGACACGTGGCGTCACGAACCGTCGCGCTGGGCACGCAGCATTCGCGCGGTGTCGGCGGATCCGGACGGCGGCCTGTGGATTGCCACGGGCAACGGTTTGTATCGGCTGAAAGATGATGCGCTTCGCTTGTACCAGGACGAAGAAGCGATATTGTCGTCGGACGTGTCGTGTTTGGGGTTCGACGCAAGCGGCGCGTTGTGGGCGGGCGGATTCGGCGGTGTGACGGTGTATCGCGACTGCGAACGTGTGGGCCATTTCACGCCGCGCGAGGGATTGCCGAGCATTTATGTACACGCCGTAGCGCAAGGTCCCGGCGGCGCGATGTGGGTCGGTACCGATCGAGGCGTCGCGCGGTACGACGGCAAATCGTGGTCTTTGCGTCACAGTCGCCGGTGGCTCGTGGACGACGATGTGCGCGGCGTTGCGTTTGGCGCGGACGGCACGGCGTGGATCGCGACGGCGGCGGGCGTCAGCGCGATCGCGCGCGGTTCGACGACGCTGGCGGACAAGGCCGGGCACTTCCATGGCGTGTGCATGCAGCGACACGTCCGGGCGCCGTGGCTCGTCGAGCGATGCCATCTGCCGGTGGCAGGCGATGTCTCGCGGTGGGAACCGGAGGACGACGACAACGACGGCTCGTACACGGCGCTGTACATGATCATGGAGTGTTTTCGTTACGCGGCGACGCGTGAACCGGACGCGAAGGAGAATGCGCGGAAGGCGTTCGAGTCGTTGCGATTCTTGCAGACGGTGACGGGCACGCCCGGCTTCGTCGCGCGCACGGTGATTCCAGTTACGTGGAGCAAGATGCACGATCCGGGCGAGCGTCGTACGCCGCAGGAATGGGCGCGCATCCGAATCGACGACCCGCGCGACAAGTGCGTCGAACAGCGTTGGCTGCCGTCGGCGGACGGGCAATGGCTGTGGAAGCGCGACACGAGCAGCGACGAGATTACGGGGCATTTCTACGGCTACCATTTCTATTACGATCTCGTGGCCGAAGGTGCGGAGCGCGACGTCGTGCGCGATCTGGCGCGGCGGGTCATGGACCATATCATCGATGGCGGCTATGTGCTGAAGGACATCGACGGCACGCATACACGGTGGGGCGTGTGGGCGCCGGAACGGCTGAACGACGACCCGGATTGGGCGGCGGATCGTGGGAATAACAGCCTCGAAATCCTGTCGTATCTGAAGACGACCTATCACATCACCGGCGACGAGAAGTATGAGCGTGAATACTGTCGGCTGCTTTTCGATTGCGGCTACGCGGAGAATGTGCGCCATGCGAAATCGTACGCGCCGGCGTGGCGAACGCATATCGACGATGAATTGTTGATGATGGCGTATCCCGCGTTGCTGCTGTACGAAACGGATCCCGCATTGCGTGCGCTGTATCGCGAGAGCCTGGATCATTGGTACAAAAGCCTTCGTAACGAGTGGAATCCGCTGGCGAATTTTACGTACGGTCTGTTGACGGGCGAAAACCCGCAACGCGAGGAGTCGGCTGGCTTCTTGCGCGACGCGCCGCTCGATCTGGTTTGCTGGACGGTCGACAATACGCGGCGCGAGGATATTCAGCTTGTACGCGCGCCAATATGGGACCTCTTGCAGACGAACCGGCTGTTGCCGGCGAGCGAACGGGCGGTGGTGCGTTGGGATAAGAATCCCTGGATGGCGATCCAAGGCGAAGACGGCCGTTGCGAATGGTGTCCGGTGTTCTGGCTGTTGCCGTATTGGATGGGCCGGTACGCGGGCTTTATTCAGGCACGTGAAAGATCGGAAGGACTGTAGGCCAATCTCAAATCTGGATCTTGAACCTCCGCGCGACATGGCCTATCATAGGGCCGTCAACCGGTGGCAAGGGAAACGCAACAGGGCGTTTCACATACATGTCTAGGCATGGGGAGTGGTAGATTCATGAGTAGCAAGATTCGTGTCCAGTTGTCCGTCATGATGTTTA
This sequence comes from Candidatus Hydrogenedentota bacterium, assembly GCA_903925285.1. Taxonomy (GTDB): domain Bacteria; phylum Hydrogenedentota; class Hydrogenedentia; order Hydrogenedentales; family SLHB01; genus DSVR01. The sequence continues at coordinate 27,130 of CAIYET010000042.1, forward strand.
TCCAGTTCTTCATCTGGGGCGCATGGGCCGTCACGATGGGAACGTACCTCGGTAAAATCGGTTTCTCCGGGGCCGACATTGGGAAGGCCTATAGCACGACGGCGTGGGCTGCGGTTTTGTCGCCGTTCTTTATCGGGATGATCGCCGACCGGTTTTTCCCGGCGCAAATCGTCTTGGGCGTGATGCACCTGCTGGGCGCGGCGCTGATGTTTTGGGCGTCGACCATCACGGTACCGGGCATGTTCTTCTGGGTGCTGCTCGGATATGCGTTGTGTTACATGCCAACGCTGGCGCTGGTCAACGCGATCTCGTTCAACCAGATGAAGGACCCGTCGAAAGAGTTCCCGTCGATACGCGTGATTGGCACGCTCGGCTGGATCGTCGTCGGATGGGTTATCAGTCTGATGAAGGTCGAAGGCTCGGCGCTGCCGTTGCAGATTGCTGCGGGCGCGTCGCTCTTGATGGGTTTGTATTCGTTCGCGCTGCCGAATACGCCGCCCAAGTCTGCCGGTAAGAAAGTCTCGATCAGCGACATCCTGGGATTGCAGGCGCTCAAGCTGATGAAAGAACCGTCCTTTGCGATTTTCGTGATCAGTTCGCTGCTCATCTGCATCCCGCTCGCCTTTTACTACAGCTTCTGCAACCCGTTCCTGAACGAACAGGGCATGCCGTATCCGGCGCTGAACCAGTCCCTCGGGCAAGTCTCGGAAGTGCTCTTTATGCTCGTCATGCCGTTCTTCTTCCTCCGGCTGGGCGTGAAGAAAATGCTGCTGATCGGCATGCTGGCGTGGGCGGTTCGCTACGCGTGTTTCGCGTACGGCGCGGCGACGATGCCGTTGATGAGCCTCTATTACATTGGTATCATTCTCCACGGTGTCTGCTATGATTTCTTCTTCGTCACGGGTCAACTCTATGTGGACAAGAAGGCGCCGGCGGAACTCCGCGCCAGCGCGCAGGGTTTCATTGCGCTGGTGACGTACGGCGCGGGCATGATCATCGGCTCGAACCTTTCGGGGATGATCGTCGATAAGTTCACGACGCCGGGCGTGGCGGGCGCCGCCGCGACGCACAATTGGCAGTCGATCTGGCTGATCCCAGGCGGAATGGCGCTCGTGATCGTCGTGCTGTTTGCGTTGTTGTTCCATGAACGTAACGGCGCGAAAGCGAAAGCAAGCTAAACCGGCGAAGGGAGAGGTTCGATGAAAGCGGCGATAAATCAATGGGCGTTTCCGAATGACATGCCTGCGCAAGACGCGCTGTCGCGCGTGCATGAGACGGGCTTCGAGGCGTTCGAGATCTGCGGCGGACCCGGCGGTCCCGTGAAACTCGACGCGACCGAGGCGGACATGGTAGCGATTCGCAGGCACGCGGATTCGCTGGGTATCGCGTTGACCAGTATGGCGTCGGGCGTCGGTTGGGAGTATTCGCTGTCGTCGCCGGACCCGGCGATGCGCGACAAGGGCAAGGACGCCGTTGCGAAGCTGTTGCAACTGGCGAAGTGGCTCGGCGTCGATACGCTGTTGACCGTGCCGGGCATGGTCACGCCGGAAATTTCGTATGACGTAGCGATCGAGAACACGCTCGATGCGATCCAGGCCCTCGTGCCCGTGGCCGAGCGGCTCGGCGTGTGCATCGCCATCGAGAACGTCTGGAATAAATTTCTGCTGAGTCCCGTCGAGACGCGCGACTTCATCGATCAATTCCAGAGCGCGCAGGTCGGCGCGTACTTCGATATTGGCAACATCATTGCGTATGGATACCCGGAGCATTGGATTCGTATCCTCGGCGAACGGATTCGGATGGTCCACGCGAAGGACTTCCGCGCCTCGACGGGCACGATGGACGGTTTCGTTATGTTGCTCGAAGGCAGCGTGGATTGGCCAGCCGTGATGGCGGCGTTTCGCGAAGTCGGGTACGACAAGGCGCTCGTGGCCGAATACGGACCGTACGCGCATTCGCTCGATGCCATGTTGAAACATGTGCGCACGAGTTTGGAAACGATCTTGAAATTCTGAGATCCGCACGCTTGTGAACGAATTGACTCGCATGTTTTCGTAGGGCGGGATTGGTTCCCGCCTTGCAAATCGGCGGGAATCAATCCCGCCCTACGAAAACGGCATTTCTTTACAGGTGGTGAGATTTCCAATATGGGGAGTTGTGCAACATGAATATTGCGATCATCGGGTGCAACGGAATGGGACGCCATCATGCGCGGATGGCGGCGAACTGCGGGTTGCGCATCGTTGTGTGCGCGGACGTTCATAAGCCCATCGCGCGCGCGTTGGCGGATGAGTATGGCGCGGATTCGACGACGGACTGCCTGGCGGCAACGGCGCGTCCGGATGTGGACATCGTCGCTGTCACGACGCCGACGCCGACGCATACGCTGTACGTCATCGCGGCGGCGCAGTCGGGCAAACACATTTTTTGCGAGAAGCCGTTTGGTCGTTCGGTCGAGCAGTGCAAGGAAGCCCTCGCCGCCGTGAAGAAGGCGGGCGTCAAACTGTTCGTCGGACACGTGCTCCGGTACTTCCAGGAGTTCGAAGCGATGCGCGCGCAGATCGTGGCGGGCAAAGTGGGCAAACCGGGATTCGTGAAACTGTATCGGGGCGGACTTTTCCCGATGGGCGTGAATGGCTGGTTCCGCGATTACGCGCAGAGCGGCGGCGTTGCATTCGACAGCATGATCCACGACCTGGATTGGCTACGGTACGTCTTCGGCGAGCCGGAACGGATCTTCTGCCAGGCGTTGCAGCGCCATACGCCGGATCATATCGACTATGCGATGGCGACGTTGCGCATGAAGAGCGGACTCATCGCAAAAGTCATCGGAACGTGGGCGCAGCCATCCGGGTTCCGCGTCGAGGCCGAAGTCTGCGGCGACAAAGGTATGTTCCAGTTCAACAGCGACGAGGCGCCGCTGGTTGTCGCGAAACGCGGCGCGTCAGGCGGTGGACCGGGCATGATTATCCCGGCCAGTCCCGTGACGGCCAGTCCGTATGAACTCGAATGGCGCGATTTCCTTTCATGGATCGAGGGTAAGTCGTGCGCGCGCGTGACGCCGGAGGACGGGCTTGCGGCCGTGCGTATGGCCGTCGCCGCGCTCAAATCCGCCGAAACCGGCAAACCAGTCAATCTGTAATACGAAAGGGAGAACGCCGTCATGGCCAAAGTCGGAATCATGAGTTTCGCGCACATGCATGCCTACAGCTACGCCGCGTGTTTGAACGAATTGACGGAGGCGGCGCTCGTCGCGGTCTGGGACGATGACGCGAAGCGTGGGCGCACGGCGGCGCGGCAGTTCGGGGCCGCTTTTGTTCCGAACATGGACAAGTTTTTCGCGTCGGATATCGACGCGGTCATCGTAACGTCCGAGAATGTGCGGCACCGCGAGATGGTCGAGAAGGCCGCCGCCGCAGGCAAGTGGATCCTGTGCGAGAAACCGTTGTCGCCGGAAACGGCCGACTGTAAGGCAATGATTGCCGCGTGCAAAAAGGCGAAGGTGGGGCTCGGCACTGCGTTCCCGTGCCGCTACTCGCCGCCGCTGATGGAAGTGAAACGAATGGTCGCGTCGGGCGAGTTTGGAATTGTCTACGCGGCGGCCTGTACGAACAATGGCCAGTTCCCCGGCGGATGGTTCGCGAAACGGGACATGGCCGGCGGCGGCGCGACGATGGACCATACCGTACACGTGGCGGATGCGTTGCGTTGGATCACCGGCAAGGAGTTTACGAAGGTCTACTGCGAAAACGGCAACCTGATTCGCACGGATATCGACACCGATGACCTTGGCAGCCTGCACATGGAAATGGACGGCGGCATCCAGGTCTCGCATATCGCGTCGTGGAGCCGCGCGAAGAGTTTCCCGACATGGGGCGACGTGACGATCGAAATCGTCGCCGAAAAGGGCGTCATCCGCGTCGACGCCTTCAACCAGAAGATTAGCGTCTATAACGACGACGCCATGCGGACCGAATGGGCCTACTGGGGCGGCAACCCCGACATGGGATTGGTCCGCGATTTCGCAATCGCGTGCGACGAACGCCGCGAACCGAGCGTGACGGGCGTCGACGGTCTGCGCGCCGTCGAAGTGACCGTCGCCGCATACAAGTCCGCGCGAACCGGCCGCGTAGCTACCCTTTGATCCCTGACAGGACGATGCCTTTGACGAAGTAGCGCTGGGCGGAGAAGAAGAGGATCAGGACGGGCGTCAAGGACAGGAGGCTTGCGGCCATGACGTAGTGTGGAAACATGCCTTCGGCGCTCTTGAACATCCAAATGCCGAGGGAAATGGGGTAGATCGCGTAGTCGGAAAGGTAAATCAGGGGCCCCATGAAGTCGTTCCAGATTCCGATGAATCCGAGAATCGTAACCGTCACAAGCGCGGGTTTCGCGAGCGGCAGCATGATCGTAAACAGGATGCGGGGCTGTGAACAACCGTCGATCTTCGCGGCGTCTTCGAGTGCGGTGGGGATCGTCTTGAAAAACTGCCTGAGCAGGAAGATGTTGAACACGCCGCCGCCGAAATAGGCCGGCACGATCAGTGGCAGCCATGTGTTGATCCAGCCGAGCTTGTTGAACAGCAGAAAGATGGGGATCATGGTGACTTGGCCGGGCAGCATCATCGTACTCAATAGGACAATGAAGAAGAAGTCGCGAAACGGCCACCGCAGACGCGCGAAACTGTAGCCGACAATCGCCGCGCTTCCGACTTGGCCGAACAGGCTGAGCATCGTGATGCAGATCGTGTTGATGAAGAACCGGTGGAACGGCAGCACGCGGAACACGTCTGCGAAGTTGGACCATTGCGGGGGACGCGGTATCCACACGCGTGGCATGGCGTAGATTTCGAGGAAGCTCTTGAGGCTGTCGCCGAGGGTGATCAGGAACGGTATGATAAAGATGCCGGACAGAAGGATCAGCGTCAGGAATCCGACGGCGCGTTCGATGCGTTGCGTTGCGCGCATGCTGCCTTTGAGTCCGGCCCATTCGCGCATCACGGTTTCTCCCCTTCGTAGTAAACCCATATCGCGCTGGATTTGACGACGGCGAGGGTCATCGCAAGGATGATCAGGAACAGGATCCATGCGAGGGCGCAGGCGTAGCCCATGTCGTATTCGACGAATGCTTTTTGGTAGAGATAGAGCACGTAGAATAAGAGGGACTTGTCGACGCCGCCCGTCCCTTCGGTCATGACGAAGGCTTGCATGAACACTTGCAACGACCCGATGATGCCCATGATGAAGTTGAAGTAGATGGTCGGCGTGAGCATGGGCAGCGTGATGTTCCAGAACCGGCGCAGGCGGCTTGCGCCGTCGAGTTCGGCCACTTCGTAGAGTTGGTCGGGCACACCCTGCAATCCCGCGAGGAAAATCAGCATGCCCGCGCCGCCCGCACCCCAGAGTCCCATCAGGATCAGGGACGGTTTGGCCCACGCGGGATCCGTCAGCCAGCCCGGTTCGGGCAATTGAAGAAACGACATCGCGCCGGTGGCGACGAGGAAATGGTTGATCGAGCGGATGGCGCCGTTCAGGGGTCCGAAGACGGGATTGAAGATGTAGGTCCACAGGATGGAGGTGGCTACGCCGCCGACGATACTCGGTATGTAGAAAACTGTACGGAAAATGGTGATGCCCCGGATCTTCTGGTTCAGCAGCAGCGCAAGACCCAGCGACGCGGACAAGCCCAGCGGTACTGCGAAGAGAGCGTAGGTGAACGTGTTTTTCAATGCAATCCAGACGTTTACGTCGCCCACGAGCGCCTTCTTGTAGTTGGCGAACCCGACGAATGCGCGATGCGCCACGGGATCGTACGGGTCCCATTCGCTGAAGCTGAGCAGTATGCTGAAACAGATCGGAAACAGCGTAAATATACAGAAGCCGATAAGCCACGGCGCGGCAAACAATAGACCCCACGCTGCCTCGCCGCGCCCCATGCGGCTGCGTACGATATCGCGGAAGTCATCGACTTTGTGGCGAAACGCCTTGCGGAGCCGTTCGCTAACGGCGAGACCGATGAGCAGCAGCACGGCAAGCGCAACGGGAAACAATAGGAACACGAGGATATCGAGCAGACCCGACCGCGCGGCGGCCGGTTTTCCTTTACTGGCGTTCCAGTGCGCCAGTTCCTTCGCCAAGACCTCGTTGATGTTCTTGTCGAGTTGAATTGCCGCTTGGCTCGGCGCGATCTTGGCTCGTGTTCGGTCGCGCGTGCTATATTCGGTGTTCAGTAGGTTGAAGACATCGGACATCGTTTGATCGAGTTCGACGAACTTGGTTGTAGCCGGCGTGAGCTTGCCGTAATCGGTCGCTTCGAGCGCGATTTCCATGTGGATGCCGCTGTCCGGTTTGATGAAGTATTTTTCGACGTCCGCGCGCCGGACGGGCATCCCGCGGCCCATCTTGCCGATGAGCGCCTGGCACGGCTCGCTGAGCAGGAACCGGATGAACCGCCAGGCCTCTTCCTTGTGCGGCGTACGCGCGTTGATGCTAATGCCGTCCCACGACACGCGCGTGTAGCGGTCGCCATGGGGGCCTCGCGGGATGTGCGCCACGTCCCACCGCATGCCGCCCTTGACGTTGTCGAGCGTGATCATCATGTACGTGCCGGCGAGCGTCATACCCACGCGTCCGGTCAGCAATTGGACTTCCGACAACAGCCCCTCCATCTCGCCCGTCCATGCGATCGAGTGATCCTTGTATTTCATGTCGTGGATGAACTGGATGCTTTCAAGCCCGCTGGGAGTATTGAATGCGCCATGCTCCTTGTCGGCGCTGAGGACTTCGCCGCCGAAGCTCCAGAGGATCGGTTCGAAACCCAGGAAGCCGTATCCGAAATTCATGCCGAACTGATCGAGACGCCCGTCGCCGTCGAGGTCCTTCGTCAATCGTTTCGAGATCGCGCGAAAATCGTCCCACGTCCAATCGTCCGCCGGATACGGTTCGCCTTCCCTGTCGAACATGTCCTTGTTATAAAAGATGAGTATCGAAAGGCCATCCCACGGCAAGCCGCCTTGGAAACCGCGAAAGTTGAAGCTCTCCATCGAGGTCGGCAGAAACTCGCCGAGCCGCAGAACGTCGCTATCGCGCGCGATGTACGGCGCGAGGTCTTCCAAATACCCGCGGGCCGCGTACGCGGGATAATTCTCGTCATCCATAAGGATGATGTCCGCGGCGGTGTTGCTAACCAGCAGGAGCGGGAGTTTCCGGCCATAGTCGCCGGTGATGTATTCGAGCTTGAGTTTGACGTCGGGATTGACGGCCTCGAATTTCACGGCGACCTGCCGAAAAAATTCGAGATCCATGAAATTGCCCCAGAAACTGAAACGCACGACGGTCGGATCGGGAGCAACAGCCGCCGCGCTCAGACTCGATAGCAGCACGAGCACCGCAACGCATATGCGGGAAACGATGAAGGATGAAGGACGAAGGACGAGGGATGAAGGATGAAGGATGAAGGATGAACGCTCTTCGTCCAATCTGCAATCCACAATCCGCAATCCCCTACCAGGTATGTCGCCGCGCACGAATCGGCTCAGACGCGGCAGGCCTTGAACCAGTTTTCCAGCCCGATCTTCATTTCCGGCACGGGATTCTCGGGGCTGTTTTCGTATTCCATCACGACGGGTCCGTTGAAACCGAGCGCATCGAGCGCGCGCGCTACTGCGGCCATGTCCATGTCGCCCTCGCCGAGAATCTGCTCTTCGCCGCCGAATTTCCAGTCCTTCAGATGCAGCGACAATACGCGCGCGCCGAGTTGCTCGATGACCTCGTGCGGTTTTTCTCCTGAACGGATGGAATGCCCCGTGTCGACACATGCGCCGATCAGCGGACTATGCCCTTTGACGGCGTCGAGCGTGTCGGCCACCTTGTCGTAGCGCGCGTTCGGCCCGTGATTGTGGATGGCGATTTTGATGCCGAACTCCTCGGTAAGCTTGTCCAGATTGTCAAAAGAATCCGGCGTCGGGTCGGCGGTCAGCGCCTCGATGCCCAACGCCTTGGCGAGTTCGAACTTCTTGCGATTCGCAGCCTCGTCCGGGCCGAACCCCTCGACGCCGAAACAGAGCGTTTGGACGCCTTCGGCATCGAGACGCCGCTTGACGTGGGCAAAACCCTCGTCTGCGGCGTCACACGGAAAATGCGCCGCACAGTATTCGATGAAGGGCACGCCCAGTTCTTTCAAGCACCGGATCGAACCTTCAAAGTCGAACGAACGAAAACTGTAGCTTTGCGCTCCCGTACGAAATGGACATGCGCTCATGGAATTTACCTCCGCTCGATTGTCCAACCGCCAACGATCCAGTCATCTTATTCAACGCAAGCCACGCCAGTCAAGAAGAGGCTTCAGGCTTCAGGCTTCAGGCTTCAGGCTTCAGGCCTGAGGCCTGAAGCCAATTTGGGCTAAATCCTGTTTCGGGAGAGGAGTACGTCTCTTGCGCCGAGGAGTCGCACGGCAATCGGAATGGACGACGCATAGATGCGTTTGTGCAGAAGGTATCCGTACTGGAATCGGTAATACAAATTAAGACCCGCGTCGATCGCCCGCCACTCGGGCAGCCGACGAACCCACTTTTCAAGTCCTGGATGTTCTATCAGCGAGAGAAACAATTTGTGCCGTACGTAAATGCGATGTTTGAACGCGGGATCGATCTTCAAACAGGAATTCGAGTAAACATTTCTGAACGCATCGTCTTCGGCGGCCAAGAGATCGTGTTCGCGACAATAGGCGTGCGCTTGCGTGCCGGGCAAGGGCTGGAAGATCGACACGTCTGCGAAATCGGCGTCGATCTGGCGATTGAGACGGATCGTATCGAGAATATCCTCTTCGGTCTCGTCGGGGACGCCCACCATGTTGAATGTGAACAAGCGCAATCCGGCTTCCTTGAAACGCCGTGCCGACGCGATAATCTCGTCGTTCGACACGCCCCGGTTCAACACGTCGTTTCGGATTCGTTCGTTACCGCATTCGATGGCCATGCAAACCGCGTGGCAGCCCGCCTGTTTCAGCAGCCGCACAGCGTCGTCCGTCGCCATGCGCGGGTGCATGTAACACGAAAAGCGCAGGCCGATTTCAGTCGGGAAACGGGCGGCGAATTCCGTCAGCCAGTCCGAGTCGTAACCGAACACGTCGTCATGAAACCGTACGAACCCCAACGGGTACCGCTCGAGCACGCCCTGAATCTCTTTGAGGAGATAGCCGACACTCTTCGTCCGCATAATGCGCCCTTTGCCCGCGTACAGGCGGTTGAAGGGGCCATTGAAACAATGGGCGCAACCGAACGGACAACCCCGGCCCGCCATAAACGCCTTGATCGGACTGCGCGCCATGAACCGGTTCTTGTCGAGCATGAGTTCGCGTGCCGGGAATGGAAACGCATCGAGATCCGATGCAAGGTCCGCCAGCGGGTTCTCGCGAACCGTCCCATCCGGCATACGAAACGCAAAATTCGACACCTCGTACATCGCGTCCGTACCGAAATGGTCCAGGAACAGCGGGAACGCGAGATCCCCTTCGCCGCGGCAAATCGCGTCAACGCCCTCTTTCTCGATAAGGGACGGCCTAAATGTCGGATGCGGCCCTCCGAACAGAGCGAAAAACCGCAACCGGCGCTTCAACGCGAGGTTGATGGCCAGATAGCGGCCAATCTCGTTCGAGCAGACCGAATACGCGACGATATCCGGCGCGAACGCCTCCAAGTCCCGTAACGCCCGCTCGGGCCGCCGCCCATACTCGATGAGAACGGTCTCATGCCCGCGCTGCAACGCCCACGCCGCCACATGCGGAACCGACAACACGTCCACGGCGCCCAACCGGTCGATCACAAACGCTATGCGAAGTTTATGCATCAATTTCGTACCCTGACACCAATTCTACATGAAGCAGTCTAAGTTTTGCGCTCCTACGTTGCGCGGCCACAGCGCAGTCTATACCATGGGCGCGGCGAAAGCGGATACGAGGGGTACGTGCACCCCATGCCCTCTTCCGAAACAAAGGGCAAAACAACATGGAAACGACAACATGAAAACATCTTGTGCGGTGGTGATAGCGGTGTTAATGACCATCTTGGCATCGAGCGGGTGGGCGGCGGATGTATTGCCGTTGCGGGATAATTGGAGGCTCCAGTCGTCGGCTGCGGCGACGGCGTCGGGCGAGGCGATTTCCGTGGACGGCTTTTCTGCCGAAGGCTGGTATCCGACGTCCGTGCCCGCGACGGTATTGGCGGCGTTGGTGACCAACGGGGTCTATCCCGATCCGTTTCTGGGTGACAATATTACTAAGATACCGGGCTATCAAAAGGCCCTCTGGGTCGCGATGCCGGAAGACAGCCCTTTCTATCCGTCGTGGTGGTATCGGACGTCGTTCGAGATTCCCGCGTCGTGGGCCGGTAAGCGTTTAAGGCTGCATCTGGATGGAATCAATTACCGCGCGAACGTCTGGATCAACGGGCAGCGGATTGCGGACGGCCAGTCCGTCGTCGGCATGTTCCGCCGGTTTACGTTCGACGCGACGGACGCGCTGCGCGCGGGCGCGAAGAATGTCCTGGCGCTCGAAATCACGGGGCCGGGGCATGTCCCGAAGAAGGCGTACGGCACGAAACAAATCGAGGCGACGACGGGTTGGGACGATCACAACCCGCAGCCGCCGGATTTGAACGCGGGCGTCTGGCGCGAGGTGTATGTCACGGCGACGGGTTCCGTCGCGCTCGATCATCCGTACGTCGCGAGTAAGTTGGATGTCCCGTCGCTCGCAAAGGCCGATCTTACGTTGTCGGTGCGCGCGGTAAATCTTTCGACTGCGCCTGCAAAGGCCGTCGTCAAGGCCGCCATCGAATCCATCGCCATCGAGCAAACGCTTGAACTCGCGGCGGGCGAAACGCGTGAGGTCGTCTTCGCGCCGGAACAGTTCGCCGCGCTACACGTCGAGAACCCGCGCGTGTGGTGGCCGAACGATCTCGGCGCACAGGAATTGTACACGGCAAAGTGGACCGTTAGCGTCGCGGGCCAGGAGTCTGACGCTACGGATACGCGGTTCGGCATCCGCGAGGCGACGACGTACATCAACGACGAGGGCTGGCGCAGCTATCGCGTCAACGGACGCAACGTGCTGATTCGCGGCGGCGCGTGGATGACGAGCGACATGCTCCTGCGCCTCTCGCGTGGACGCTACGACGCACTGATCCGCTACGCGCGCGAAGGGCATCTGAACATGCTGCGATCCGAGGGCTTCTCGATTCGCGAAACGGAGGACTTCTACGACCTCTGCGACCAATATGGCATCATGGTCACGCAGCAGCTTTTCGGGCGCAGTATCCCCGACGAGCCGCTGGCCATCGCGTGCGTCGAAGACACGCTGCTGCGCATTCGCAACCATCCGAGCCTCGTCCATTTCCTCGGGCACGACGAGACGTTCCCGACGAAGACGCTCGATGCGGCCTATCGCGAGTTGCTCGGACGCCTCACGCCGGACCGGACGTATCAGCCGCATTCGGGCGCGTTCGACGTCAAGAAACGTTTCGACACCGGCGGCACGCGGACCGGCAGTTTACTCGTATGGACTTACGCCACGCCAGCGCATTACTACCAGAGTAAGGAAACTGGCGCATGGGGGTTCGCGCAGTCCGGCGGGATCGGCGGCATCGTCGCGCCGCTCGAGAGCATCCGGCGCATGATGCCGGGCGACGAATTGTGGCCGTTGTGGACGAAGGCGGCATCGCTGCATACCGTCACGCAAGGCGGCACCTACTACGGGCCGGTCGTCAAGGCTGTCAACGACCGGTACGGCGAACCGGACGGCATCGAGTCGTTCGTCCGCAAAGTCGAAGCGCTCAATTACGAATCGGCGCGCGGCATGTTCGAGGCGTACGCGCGCAACAAGTACTCGGCCACGGGCCTCACGACTTGGAAATACGATGCGGCGTGGCCCGCGATGCTCACGTGGCAATACGTCGATTGGTATCTGCTCGCGACGGCCGGGTACTACGGCGCGAAGAAGGCCTGCGAACCCTTGCACATCCAATACTCGTACGACGACGCGTCGGTGTGGGTCGTAAACACGCGCGGCGATCCCGTGAAGGGGCTGACCGCGACCGCTTGCATTCACGACTTGGACGGCAAGGAACTCGGTCGCCAGTCTGCGACGCTCGATGTCGGACCGGACGGCAAGACGCAAGCATTCGTACTCGAGGCGCCCGCGAACGTCCCGTCGGCATATTTCGTACGCCTCACGCTCGATGCGGCCGACGGCGTGCTCGTTTCGGACAACTTCTATTGGCTGTCGAAAGTGCGCGATCTCCCGAGTCCGATGGAAACGCCTTTCCTGCGCGCGAAGAGCACCGCCGATTTTACAACACTCAATGATCTCCGCCCTGCCACCGTGCATGCCGCGCTGAAGCTATCGGGGGCGCGTCCCGAGGAAACGGCGGAGGTCAATATCGACAATCCGAGCGATGCGCCGGCGTTCCTGATCCGCCTCGCCATACGCCCCGACGCGAAGGGCACCGAGATCGCCCCGGCCTACTGGGAAGACAACTACATCACGTTGTTGCCGCACGCGTCGCGTACGCTGAGAGTCCGATTCGCAGCACCGGAAGGATTCGACCCTGCGAATGCCGTCGTGACGGCAAAGGGCTGGAACACGCCGTAACCGGCCGTCGAGTGACGAATGGCCCTGACGGAAATTTGTCATTTGCCGAACGTGTTCTGATAATATTGTTCTTGTTTCCATGAGATAATGCCTGTTTGAGGGGGCGCGTTTGCCATATTGCGCATTTCTAACGGCGTTCATGACGGAGGCGCAAGGCCACCGCGCCTCCTCCTCGGTGGCATGAGGATTGCCCAATCGACGAGGTCCGTTTGTAGTCGGTAATCGGGAGCGAAGTTCAGCAGCGGAGGGAGTTTCGAGTCGATGAGCACAATCCTTGATGCACTCAAGAACGTACAAGAACGGTTAAATAGCGCTACGAAACAGGGCACGACGGAAGGACTGGTATCGGATCTCGACGTGTCGGCCATGCAGGACGACATGCCCAAACCGTCGGCAAGCCCCGATGACGAAAGCGAGATCATGGAGGCCTACTTGGGGCTCATGGACATGATCGTCCACATCCGAAATCACGTCAAAGAAGTCGTGGCAGAAGAACGCGCCGCAGCAAGCGAATCCATCGAGACACTCAACCGGGAAATCGTCTCGTTGCAGTCGCGTCTTGCACAGGAGACGGAATCCCACCAACGAGAATTGCTGGATCGCGACAGGGAATTGGCAGCCCGCAATCGCGCCTTCGCGGAAGATCGCTCGCGGATCAAGGATCTGAAACGACAGCTCGCGGAGAGCAATGCCGCCGTTGTCGAGGCAAGATCGCGAATTGGTCTGATACTCGAAAAGACGACGGATCTTTTCGAGAAAGCAGGCGCGTTCCAGGAGGCCTCGCGGTGAATATCCTCTACAGGGCGTTCCGAATATGGCAAAGCAAGCAGCACCATGAACAGGAGACCTCTCGATGCGATGTGAAATCTTGATGATTGGTTCGGAGTTGTTGCTGGGACAGATTGTCGACACCAACGCAACGGACATGGGCCGCGCGCTGGCCGAGAATGGCATCAACCTGTATCAAAAAACGACCGTCGGCGACAATCCGGAACGGATCCGGCGCGCGTTGGACGATGCGTTGAACCGCGCCGACGTTGTGCTGACGTCGGGCGGGCTTGGGCCGACGGAGGACGATATCACGCGCGAGTGCATCGCGGAACTGCTCGGGCGTCCGCTCGAGTTCCGCCAGGATTTGTACGACGCGTTGGTCGAGCTTTTCGCGCGGTTCCGCTACGTGATGACGGAGAATAACAAAAAGCAGGCATATGCGCCGCGCGGCGCCGCCGGCATCGAAAACCCACACGGCACCGCACCGGGACTCATCGTCGAAGATGCGCGCGGCACGATTATCTGCATGCCGGGCGTGCCGGGCGAGTTGTTGCCCATGCTGAACGAGCGCGTCATTCCGTACCTGCGAAACAAGTTTGGGATCACCGGGGTGATCCATAGCCGCGTGCTGAACGTCTGTGGACTCGGCGAATCGCGCGTCGATGCCGTCATTGGCGATCTTATCAAGAACCAGCAGAATCCGACGGTCGGCGTGCTGGCGTATCCCGACGCGGTGCGCGTCCGTATCACCGCGCGCGCGGAATCCATCGAGGAGGCCGACGCGATGATCGACGTCGTGGACGCGGAAGTACGCAAGCGCCTCCCTGGACTCGTTATGGGTACCGACAGTACGACGATCGAACAGGTCGTGGACCAATTGCTGCTCGAGCGGGGCTGGACATTGGCGGTTGGCGAAACCAACTCGGGCGGCATGCTTGCACGGCGATTGGTGTCCGCGCGCGCACGTTCGTTCGTAGGCGGGATCGTTCAGTCCGAGCACGTCGGCCACGGTGCGATCCGCGACAAGGCCGAAGCCATTCGCGAACATTTTGGCTCGACCTGCGTGCTCGTACTCGAACCGGATCCGCGCGAGCGCCGGACCTTGGCGCGATTCATATCTCCCGAAGGCACCGATGACTGGACCATCAATTACGTTTCATCGGATGAACGCAGTCAAACCCGTATCGCCGTTGTGGCACTGGAGCAAGTGCGAAGAAGAATTATGAATTATGAATTATGAATTATGAAACGCACCGTTTGGCGCGGGATGGAGATGTCGCTTTCATGCCAGCCATATTCGATATACGCGAACGAGCACTGGCCTACAGCTTGAGGGCGGTCAAGCTGTACCAGGCGCTTCAGAAGAAGCGCGATGGCGCCGCCCTAATCATCGGAAAGCAACTTCTTCGATCGGCTTTGTCGATAGGAGCCAATATCGCCGAAGCCCAATCGGCGGAAAGCAAGGCGGATTTCGTACACAAACTCGGCATTGCACAGAAGGAAGCCCGCGAGAGTGCTTACTGGTTGGAGTTGCTGTTGCGCTCAGCCATCTTGCCTTCAAACCGCCTCGACGAACTCCGTAAAGAAACCGGCGAGATCATCGCAGTCATCACGACGATTATTGTCAAGACAAAGGCAAACCGGAAATGCTGAATTGTGAATTATGAATGCTGAATTATGAAACGTTGGCGTTGGCAAGAGATGACGTATGTTGCAGGAAAAACGCATTGAAGATTTCACCTCGCTCACGCGCGTTTCACAATTCATAATTCAGCATTCATAATTCATAATTCAATGGAACTTTTTAAGGTTAACGTCAATTAGATCAGGTGAGTAGAGGTTTGTTTTTGGAGTGGCGATGTCCACTCCTCATTCCCGCAAAAGCGTAAGGAGGTTTTTCGGATGCGTATGCGAGGATGGCGCTTGGTTTTGCTGGCAGTGGGCGCTATGGCCTGCTGGGGAAATGTCGCGACGGCCCGAAGCGGGGCGTGGATCGCATCGGACGATTACGCGGCGTTGAATGCCGTTGTGGCGGACTCCGCCTCGGATTCGGAAAAGCTGGCCGCACGTGAATTCGCCGATCTCTGGAAGAAAGTTACGGGCAGGGGCGTTTATGTCTCGAACGTGCCGTATCTGAAAACGGGCGTAATCGTGTGGATTGGCAGAGACGGCGTGCCGGACGAGTTGCTCGCCCACGTGAAACCCGGCGATCTCGGTACGGACGGTTTCTGTATCCGCACGTTCTATCTCAAGAAGGCGCGGCAAGGGCATCTCGCCATTTTGGGCGGTAAAGAGCGTGGGACGATGTACGGCGTGTACACGTTCTTCGAGGATTGTTTCGGCGTGCGGTTCCTGACGCCGGACTTCACCTACATTCCAAAGAAGCCGCCCGCATCGCTACCGGATGTCGACGTGCGCTACATACCGCCTATCCTCCGTCGACAGACCACCTATGACAACTATGGCATGCAGGCGTATCCAGAAGATCAACGGACCGCGTTCCAGCGTCACATGCGCTGGTCGGCGTCGCCTGAATTCGGTCTCTTCGTGCATACGGCCTTTACGATCCTGCCGCCGGACAAGTACTTCGCGGAACACCCCGATTTCTATTCGGAGATCGACGGCAAACGCGTCGCGCCCATCGGCATCGACCTGAACAATCCTGCCATTCTCGCGCAGCATCCCGAACTCCGCAGCCAGTTGTGCTTCGGCAATCCGAAAGTCGCCGAGGCGATCGCCGCCGAGTTGCGGCCATTGATGCAGGCGAGTCCGAAGAAGCCGAACTGGAGCGTGTCGCAGATGGACTGGGACGCGCGCTGCCAATGCGCCGCGTGCAAAGCCCTCAACGACGCGGAAGGTTCGCCGATGGGCGCCGTGCTCACCTGCGTGAACCGCGTCGCCGATGCCCTCAAGGCCGAATTTCCGGATAACTACATCGAGACGCTGGCCTATCAGTGGTCCAGGAAACCACCGAAAAATCTCCGTCCGCGCGACAACGTCATCGTGAGCGTCTGCGGCCTCGACGCGGATTATGCGCGTCCGCTGTACGACAAGAAGGCGGGGATCCATCAAGCGTTCGCAGACGACTTGGCGACGTGGTCCAAGATCGCGAAGAACGTCTACGTCTGGGATTATCCGGCGAACGGCTACTATGCACAGATCCCGTATCCCAACTTCGACGTGCTCGGACCGAACTTCGCGTTCTACGCGCAACAGAACGTGAAAGGCCTGATGTCGTGCGGCGGCGGCCTGCTGGCGGACGACTTGGGGGCGCTACGCTGTTACGTGTTGTCGCGCTTGATGTGGCAGCCGAACGCGGACGTGAAGTCGCCGATGAATGAATTCATCGACCTCTACTATGAGGACGCCGCGCCGTTTATCCAAGAGTACATCGCGCTGACGACGAAGTCCGTGCGCGATAAGGGCGCGAACATGCAATGCCTCGGCAAGGGCGAATGGATCGACGCGGACACCGTGCTGCGCGCGGACGATATTTTCAAGCGCGCGCTGGCCGTCAAGGTATCCGAGCCGGTCAAGCAACGACTGGAGGACGCGTACTGTTCGATACGCTACGCGGCCATTGTGTGTCCGCCGAAAGTCACGGTGGCGGGCGACAAGATCGCGCTCGAGCGCCCGCCGTGCATGACCGTCGAGGAATACGTCGCGCACGTCACCGCGCGCGGCGCGAAATCGTTCGACGTGAATCGTCCGTTGCCGGACTACATCATGGAACGCACGGGCAAGGCCGCACCGCCGCGCCACGAGGAATCGCCTATCGAGAAACTCGAGAACGAGCGATACCTGTTATGGGTCGCGCCCGCGTTGAAAGGGTCCGTCGTTCGCTGGACCGCGAAGGCGCAAGGCGTGGAATTGTTGCGCGGATACGAGGCGTATGGTTCGGCGCCCGGCACGTTGCAGGAATGGTCGAACGCACCGTCGCAGGCCGAAGGCCCCGTCGCCGAAACATACGAGGTTGCCGAGCGCGCGGTGGAACGGCTCGTGTTACACGCGACGCGCGCGGACGGATTGCAAATCGAACGCGTCATGGAACTCAAACCCGGTTCGGAGGCGCTCGAAATCACGCTCACGCTCTCCAATCCAACCGACAAACCGCTACCGGCCAATATCAAGATCCATCCTGAATTTCACGTGCAGGCCGCGCCCGATATCTGGCTCTTCAAGGGCAGCGCGTGGGAACAGCAGAATAAGGATTGGGACGGGCGCGCCTCCGTAGCGGGCCGCTTCGTGGCCGCGCAAGACGTTTCGCGTATGGTGTGCTGGATACCGTCAAAGAAACTGTCTATCGAATGCGACGTCGACGCCAACGAAATCGGCGGCCTCTTCTGGTTCTTCAACACCGCGCCCGAGGCCCAGCAATGCAACATCGAAGTGCTTCCGAAGAACGACCCGATCAACCCCAGCGAAAAACGGACCCTCCACGCGCGCTATTGCGTCTCCGCCAAACGTCCGCCCGCCATGTAGCGAAGCGTGTCCTACGCTTCTTGCGTTTCTTGTAAGAAATGTCTTCGCGCAAGTGGCAATGTTCGCGGAACTACGCAGGGCTTGGACAACGATCCCGGCTAGGATGAAACAGGCCACTGATGTTGCCATCAGTGGCCTGCTATATGCAATTTGGCCGGGTCACGCCCGGTTGGCTACTTGCGCCGACGTACCACGAATACACCGCCACTCAGCAAGGTGCCGCACAGTAGGCCCAGTCCTATCAGACCGGCCACCGGAGTGCTCGTGGCGATCGTCAGTACCGCCGTGTTGGAAACAAGCACGTTGGTGTTGGCGTCGTCCACCTGCACCCAGTAGGAGCCGGCATCCGACATGGCCAGCGGGCCTATCGTGTAGTCGCGAGCTGTCCCGAGGGTCGTCTCCGGAGCGCTCTGCTTGTGCCATGCATAGGTCAGAGGTTGGAAGCCGCCTTCCGTAGCGACGCTGAAGAGTTGCGACTCATTCGTTGACCTGGTCGCGCTTTGCGGCTGCGTCTTAATCGTCAGGAAGTTCGCCACCTCCAGCGTCCCGGTGTTAGAGGTATACGTCTTGCGAAGATCTTTGATCTCGCACCAGTACGACCCCGCATTGCTGAACAGCGCATCGGTGTTGTACGTGGCAGCATCGGTACCGACCATGACCGGCGTGTTGGCCTTGGCCTGCTCGGCCGCGAACCACCACTGGTACGTGTTCGGCGGACGGCCCCCCGTGGTCACAACCTCGAACTTGGCCTTCTCGCCCAAGTAGCGCCTCAAGATCCCGGGCTGGCCGGTGATAGTGAGAAACGCGCCACCCACCGCCAGGAACACCGGCGGGTCGCTGATGGCATGGCCAGCGCTGTTGGTGACCTCGCAGGTGTAGTTGCCTTCATCCGCGACCTGGGCCGTGGGGATGTAAAGGATATCGGCATTGTAGCCCGTGATGTTCCTAACGCCCGTTACAGGCACGCCGTTAAGCTTCCACTGATAGCTGAACGCGGTTTCGTGGCCGCTAAGGGCCATGACAACCTCGAACTGCGCCGGGGAATCGATCTCCACGACACCGTTCGCCGGATAGACCTCGACATGATCGATGACCGGCGGATCGTACACGATAAACGCTGCATCGCGCGTCAGCACCGGCGCGCCAGCACCGATCAACTCACAGCTATACAAGCCTTCGTCGCCTTGTTTCGCGGAAAGGATCGTCAACGTAGCGACGAACTCGAAGTCTGGAAGCGTACCGCTCGAACCGGTCGTAACGGTCGTATCGTCGGGGATCGGGACGCCGTTCTTACGCCACTGGTACGTGACCGGCATAGTGCTGGCCGGGTCCAGTTCAACCGAGAACGTCGCCGAATCGTCTGGATTTACCGACAGATCCTGCGGTTGGACCAGGATGCCCGGATCCGTTACCGTCAGGGTTGCCATATCCGAGTCGGCGGTTCCGCCATCACCCGCGACCTTGCACATGTACTCACCCTGGTCGCCTACCTGCGCATCAAGCACCGTCAACGTCGGCACGTTCACACCGCTGTAGTCGGCGCCGTCCACGAGCATATCCGTTCCCTTATACCACTGGTAGGACAGCGTGCCGCTACCCACGGCTACGACCGTAAACTCCGCGTTCGCGCCTGGCAGGACGGACGCATTCAACGGCTGCGTCGTAACCGCCGGGTCATTGACCGTAAGCATGGCATCGTCGGACGTAAGCGAATTCACCATATTACCGACTTCGCACGTGTAGACGCCTTCATCCGCCGCTTCAACATTATCGATCCCGAGCGTGGCCTCCGTAATGCCCGTGATCCGGCCCGGATCGGACACGACTTCGACGCCGTCCTTCTTCCACAGATAGTACAACGTCAATTCACCGGTCGCGAGGACGGAGAAGCTTGCGCTCGCATGGTAGTCCCGCGTCAGCGACGGCGGCGAGGTTACAATCACCACCGGGTCATTAACGACGAGATTCGCGGAGCCTGAAGACGCCTGGCCCGCCATGTTGGAAACGCTAACACGGTAGCGCCCTTGGGCGCCTTCCACGACGGGATCGATCACGAGGCTATCGCCAGTCGCGCCGTCGATATCCTCCCATCCGCCGCCGCCAACGTCGAGGTTTCTCTGCCACTGATAGGACAGCGGGGCGGAGCCGGCGACCATTACGTCGAATGTCGCGCTGCCGTCCGGATTCACCGTCACGGATTGCGGATCCTCGGTGATTAAAGGCGGATCGTTGACAACGAGCGTTGCTTCTGCGGATTCGTCATTGCCTACCGAGTTGATCACATGGCACGTGTACCCAAGTCCGCCGCCGCCTATCGCCTCATCCAACTTTTTCACCAAGTCGATCGTCAGAGTGGCGGTAGTCGCGCCGCTGATAATCGAGCCTTGCGCAGTCGTGCCATCGGAAAGATTCGTGCCTGCTTTGCGCCACTGGAAGCTCGGGGCGGGTGTACCGGTTACCAGCACCGTAAATGTGGCAACGCCACCCAGATTCACGGAAAGCGAACTCGGCTCCTGAAGCGTTACGGTCGGTGCAACATTGACGAGGAGCGTGGCTTCATCCGTTGTGACGGTTTCGCCGCCCGCCGTAATATCGCAGGTGTAGCCCGAACCCGCGCCCGCGTCATCAAGGGTCTTGTCGACGCCTGTGATGGTCAACTTGGCCGTGTCGGCGCCCGATATACGCACATCGGTCGAACCGGTCAACGAAACGCCGCCCTTCTTCCAAACAAACACCGGGCTGTCGCCTTGATTCAGCACCACCTCGAACTGGACATTCTGACCCGTATCCACCGTCTGCGAATCGGGCTGAGTACCGATTACCGGCGCCCTGTTAACGTACAAGTAGGCGGGACTGGACTCGGTCGAGGTCAAACCCGTCACCAGGCAAGAGAAGCCGCTGCCACTCTGAATCTCGTCCGCAAGCGTTACGCTCAGAACGGTCAGGACACTCGTATCGACACCGGAGTAGTGCGCGTCACTCAACGGGAGGTCAATTCCGTCCTTCATCCACTTGTAGCTAAGTGGCGGTGTGCCTTCCGCATGCACCGTAAAGGTGGCGTCGGTTCCGGCATTGCCGCTCCACGACAGCGGCTGACTAACGATTGCCGGGTCGTTGACGCTCAACTGGACGGTGGCCGATGTTGCGCCGTCGCCACCGGTGATGACGCAGTCATAATCGCCGACATCGCCGCTCAAGCAGTTGGCGATCGTCAAGTGAGCGGACGTTGCGCCGCTGATGTTGCCAACATCGCTCAGGGGCAAACCACCCTTGCGCCACTGATAACTCAACGTAGCACTTCCAGAGGCTGCAATCGTGAAGTCCGCCTGACTGTCCGCCAGCACTTCCGTCGACAGAGGCTGTATGGTAATAATCGGGTCAATAACCGTCAATACCGCCGCGATTGAGGTGTCGGCGCCGCCGATGTTCGTGGCCGTGCACGCGTACGAGTCTTCGTCCGCGTTCTCCACATTGGAAATCGTCATCTCGGCCGTCGAGGCCCCGGCGATGTCCCCGCCGTCGCTCAGGGGCGTACCCCCCTTGCTCCAGCGGTACGTCGGCTCAGGAATGCCCGTCGCCGTTACCGTGAAGACCGCACTCGTCCCATAATCCGTCGTAAGCGAAGCCGGGTCGGTGATGACAGGCGCTTCATTGGGATCTTTCAAGGTCAAGGTCGCAATATCGGACAACGCGTTTGCGTCGGTCTTTGTTCCCGCCGAATTGCTGACCAGGCATCGGTAGTCGCCTTGGTCGCCTATAAGCAGCGTGGCGGCGATCGTCAGCAAAGCCGTATCGGCGCCTGAAATGTGTCCGTTGTTCGAGAGAGGATTACCGTCCTTCGTCCACAGGTAGGTAAGCGGCTCCGAGCCTTGCGACAACACCACGCTGAATGTCGCGCTGCCCAGCGGGTCCAGCGTCAGCGAAACCGGCTGAGTCTCGATGACCGGATGCTTGTTGACGGCAAGAGGGATCACATCGGAGGTCACCGGAACGAGATCGCTACCGGTCACTATGCACCTAAGGTCGCCATTGGCGCTTTCATCAACCTGTATAGAGAAGGTCGCGTCGGTGATACCAATGTCAATCCAGTCCGTCGTACCCGCAGGCCTAAACTCCCACACATACGACAAGGGAAGCGATCCGCCCACCTCGATGCTCGCTGTGACCCAGTCGGTCGGGTCTACGACGTTCGGCGTTACCGATATGGCCGTGATAACGGGATCATTGACCGAAAGCGAGGCCGCACCCGATAATTCAGGCGGTCCGGCAACACCAGAGGCGCTACCAACCACACACTGATAATCCGTGAACTCGTCGCTGTTGTCGGCATTGCTGATGTTGAGAATTGGCGTGGTCACACCCGTGGTATGCCCAACATTTCCGAGGTCCGCGCCACCGCGCTGCCACTGGTAAGTGATCGGCCCATGGCCAGACGCCGCCACCATGAAAGTCACACCCGCCGCATGGAAGTTGTCAGTCCGGGAAACCGGCTGCAAGGTCACGTGAACCGGCGCGATACCGCCACCCACATGGGTTGCGAAGTTAAACGCGCCCATCGGATGGCCGGACAAGTCTTGGGCGTTGACCACCGTGATGGTGACGTTTCCGCCCTCGACCATTTCGCCCGACGGCCACGTGCAGAGGTACGTATTGCCGCTCACGAAGGCGACGATGCTCGGATTCAGGGGTAAGGTGCCGCCGCCTCCGGATATCGAGTAGTTGGTTGCCAGCATGACACCCGCACCCATCGGTTCGCTGAACGTGACTGCGACCGTGCGCCAAGTCTGCACCGCCACACTCGATACCGACGGCACAACGGCGTCATAGCGTACCGTAACGTCGCCATTCGTCGAGGCCACGTTCAGGTTGCCCGCCGCGTCTGCGCAGCCGTTGGCCGGCACGTTCACGCTAACATTGCCGTCCGTAACGCCACTCACCGCAATGGTGTATACACTCGCCGGGCCAGCCGGAGGCGTGATCGTCACGGATGGAGCACCACTTGCCGTAACGCCCACACTTGCAGGCACAAAGTTGCTCACGTTCTCGCTAAAAGTAGCGGTGAAGTTGATGGGGAGCACGCTGGTTGGGTCCGCCTGCCCGCCTGCCTGAGCGAGCGTCAAAGACGGACGGACGCCGATGCCACCGCCTACATGCGTTCCCGCATTCGTGGGCGCCGTACCGATCGCGTCGCCATCGCTGCCCAGCGCATTGGCCACCGTGATAATGATGTCATACCCATTGCGCATCTCGTTGGGCGCGAGCCAAGTCAAGTCATACTGAGTATTGCCGGATCCGGTTACCGCAACCGCCGAGTTCGGATGCAGCGCCAGCGTGCCCGCGCCTGTGCCGGACACCGAGTAGTTAAGCGCCGTGGCCGCACTGGCGCCCATCGCTTCGCTAAACGTCACGCGCACCGTCAAAGCACTCTGAACCGCCACGGCTGTGACCGCTGGACTCACCCGCAATGTCGACGCAGGCGTCGAGAGGGCGTTTCCGCACGCATTCGCAACATAGAACGTGTAGCTGGCCTGATCGCCATTGGCCACGTTACTTAGCGTCAACGTCAAGTCCGTCGCAGTGGGGATGGCGGTGCCGTTTTTCCGCCACTCGTACGTGAACGGCGGCGTACCGCCGAGGGTTGCGGTGAAGATCCCCGTTCCGCCCGTATTCACCGTCTGGCTGGACGGAACAACCGTAACCGTCGCGGCCGTACACGCCGTCCCCCACGTCACCTGATTGTCCGTGCTCGTCGAAGCGACGTTTCCATTCCCCAGCGCATCCCAGCAGACGCCTGCCGCAATGTTGGCAATAACCGTGCCGCCAGTCGTCATGCCCGTCACCGCCACATTATACGGACTCGTCGCGCCAACCGTTGCCGTCTTAACGCCGCCAGACGTCCCTGTGATTGCGACGTCGCCGGTGGCGAAGTTCGTGACCACCTTGCTGAAAACCGCCGTGAAGTTGATAGGCGATACGCTGGCCGGATCGGCTTGGCCGACGGCCTGATTGATCGTCGCGGTAGGCAGAACCGTATTCAATACACCCGTCGCCGAATTCGCCTGCCCGTCGTTCGCACCCGCCCGAATGCTGATATTGTCTATGACACCCCTTGTGTTATTGCTCCTGGGCGCGAAGGTAATGGTCGTGTTCCCGGCGCAGGTGATGTTCTCGGTGTACGTGCCGACGGCGTTTCGCGTAGTTCCATTCGCGGTGCCAAGTGAAACCCTGAATCCGGTGCTGCTCACCTGAGATACCGTATAGGTCACGGTATAAGCCGTCCCTACAATCAGAGCGTTAGCCTGGTTCGCGGCCGTTTGCGTCAACGTATTCTGATTATTGCCGGCAAGCTTGCCAGCCGCACCCGCCGGATCCATCGTCGCGGTATACGCCCAATTCCCCGTGGTCGCCCAGTTCGCAAGGCTACCCGTAAAAGTTCGATTGTTCACGCATTCCACCCGCGTCCCAAGAATGGCGATAATCTTGATCCGCGCGGTCGCCATGTTCAGGTTCGGATAATCCGCTGCAACACTCCACACAATCTGCTTGCCCGTTCCAGCAGTAACCCCCGTCCCGATTCCGTTTCCCACCGCCGTGGTGATGGCGAACGGGTACGTCGTGCCGCCGTTTTGCGAAAGCATCGCCATTACCGTGCAATTACCACCGGCACTGACAAGATTATAGGTAATAGTCACTTGTGTCCCAGGAGGCGTTGCAACCGGCCCCTGCACAAACGCAACATTCGACACCGTCGGGTTCTGAGCCAATGCCGGAAACGACGCCGCCACAACAATAATCGCAACAAGTAACATCCAACCACGCATAACAATCTCTCCTCTTCGCGCTTCTCTCGGATTATTCTTCAAAAAGCCTTGTTAGACCACACTCCACTAAACTTGAAAGAGAACCACCGGCGAACAGAGCCAATGAGGCGTTCTCTTCGTTTATAAAACCACGGTTTCCACACTCATCCCGACGCAAGTAGAGAAATAAGCCTAGCCCGGATCTCAAAACACCGATTTGGAAGGGACAAAGCCCCACAATTCACGACAAAATGCAAAAAGTTTGGCGCATTCAGGACAACAGCCAGCCCAGATCGAGTGCGATATTACCATGAATCTCTGCAAAACGCAAGCCGGTTTGCAAAGGCTTTAGGCTTTAGGCTTTAGGCTTTAGGCTTTAGGCTTTAGGCTTTAGGCTTTAGGCTTTAGGCTTTAGGCTTTAG
>CAIYET010000043.1 GCA_903925285.1 Candidatus Hydrogenedentota bacterium
CCTAAAGCCTAAAGCCTAACGCCAATTCCCTACTCGTCATAGCTGGTACGTATTCCATATTTCTTGCAGAGTTGACGCATTTCATTTATCAATTCGGGCTTTTCGCCTAAGCGGCAAATCTCGCCTATCAGGAAGTAGACTTTCTGGAACGCCCAGTTCCGCGCAAGGTCGGCGTCGCCGGTGGCTGACTTGCGCAGGTCCGAACGGAAAATGATTTCTTTCTTTTTCGATAGCGCCATGCCGCTCAGGCGCATGACGAACCCGCCGTCCTTTTTCGGATTGAAGCGTCCATATACCGTGACGACACGTTGCTTACGGAAATCGGGGAGTTGCTTCGGAAAGACGCCGGCCGCGTCGATGTCGATGTAGTCCGCGCGCAGGTTGGCGAGGATCGGTTCGCTGAACTGGGCAACGAACGCGGGCAGGTCGCGCCCGATGCCATCGATGGCGGATTCGACGCGCGATTCGCCGCGATTGCGGTACGCAAGCAGATCGAGCAGATAGCGATTCACCGTGTTGCCGCCGCCGTACGCAATGATTTCGTTGCCCTGCACGTTTTCATTGGTCAAGTCGTTGATGAGTGCGCGCGTGTCGCGGAGGCCGATGGTGGGGCGTCCGTCCGTGACAACGACCACCAGGCCCGATACCCCTTCGCGGGGCGGCGTCTGAATGACGGGGCGTAGCGCGCTGAAAACGTCGGTCTCGCCATGGGATTGCACGTTTGTGAGAAACTTAAGCGCGTCGCCCAAGTTATCCTGCGAAGCGGGCACAAGCCCCGGCTGAAAGAAGGCAGGCGTGTCGCGAAACACGACGATATTGAAGCGATCATTCGACTTCAACTGGGCGACGGCGTCACGTGCGCCCTTGACCGTTGCGTCGAGTTTGCGTTGGACGATGCTGTTCGACGCGTCGATGACAAACGTGACATCTTGGGGAAGTACCTCGATGTTGCCGCCTTTCTTGGGAACGATGCGCACACGAAAAAATCCGTCCTTCTCTCCCGGCGGCAGATACGTTTCGAGACCGATATCGACCATGTCGTCCATGAACTCGAAGGGCCGCTCTCCGCGTATATTTTCCATCACCGGCGCCCGAGCAATCACGTCGACCTGCGGCAGCGACGGCAGACTCACGTTGGCCGGTTCGAGCGGAGCGGTATCCTCGATGGGGGGCGATTGCCCGTCGGCGGATTCGCCGCGCGGATGCACGGGCATATCGAGCAGGCTGACGGTGGGCATATCGCCCAAAGCCACGGCGCCCTCCGGCGCATCCGACGGTCCACGCAAAACCGGGAATTCATTTTCGCCGACGATCCGCCCCTGAGACGGCGCTACGAGACGCCGCGGAATGTCGATACCCACGCGCGCGTTTTCCTGTGCAATCTCGATGACCTTCGCGTCGACGCGCGCCAAGGTATCCGCATCGGGATCGAGCGGGCGCTCGCTCGGCAACGATTCCTGTGCGAGACGCCCGGCCAAATTGGGCATTTCGGCAGTCTTGTTCAGCGCCGAATCCAACGCCTTGATCACGTCCGCTTCGCGTTTGAGCAAGTCTTCGATCTTATCGGGACGCGTGGCCAAGCTCGTCCCGTTGCCCTTCTTATTCTCATTGGCAACCGGTGGAACGGACGCCTCATCGCGAAATCTCACGTGGAAAGGAAGGGAAACTTTCGACGGCGGCGGACTCAATCCATACAGAGGCACAAGCGACGCGACGCCAAGCACAAGGCCGTGAAAGGCCGTTGTGATCAGGATACTCGCCGCCATCAACGTTTGCCGGTTGGTCATGGGTGAATCCTAACAATCAACCGTGCCGATCTGCAAGAAGAGGCTTTAGGCTTTAGGCTTTAGGCTTTAGGCTTTAGGCTGATAGGAAGGAAGCCTACAGCCTACAGCCTAAAGCCTAAAGCCTCTTTGTTGCACCATCCTCCGGACATTCGCTATACTACACATCACTTGGCGCCGGGGTGGCGAAACTGGCAGACGCACCGGACTCAAAATCCGGCGAGGTTTACCCCTCGTGGGGGTTCGACTCCCCCTCCCGGCACCACTTTTTTCTTGCCGCATCCAGGATCCGTTTCCCCAGCACTGCATATTGCCCGCCCGAAGTAACTTCTCGTGTCTTTCAACAAAACAAACCTTGCCACGATGGGAACACGCGGCGGTTTGACTTCGCAGGAATGCGTATGGCATAGTATGCGCCGGATTGAAGAGTAATGAGATATGTGCCCGCAGGGCGGGTTGCGATGGCTAAGTACCCTCCACCACGGCGAGTTCTCTCGTTTCTATCCCAATCCAATGTGTTCCGTTCGGCAAACTGGCGATGTGTGCGAGTTTTTCACCGCTTTTGCGGGCGACGGGACGTTTTCGTAATAAGGGCAAAAAGAGTTTGAACCGAAGCGGTTCAAGTGAACGAAAGGAAATTGACACCATGGCAACGAAGATCGGAATTAACGGGTTTGGGCGAATTGGGCGCAACGTATTCAAGGTGCTCCTCAAGGAATCCGCTTTCGAGGTCGTAGCGATCAACGATTTGACGGATGCGAAAACGCTTGCGCATTTGCTCAAATACGATAGCACGTACGGACCCTTCGACGGATCCGTCAAGGCGACGGACGACGCTATCATCGTCAATGGCAAGGAAATCAAGATCCTTGCGAAAAAGGATCCATCCGAACTGCCGTGGGGCGCGTTGGGCGTCGATTTCGTGCTCGAATCCACCGGCATTTTCACATCGCAGGAACTGTGCATGAAACATGTCGCAGGCGGCGCCAAGAAGGTGTTGCTCACGGTTCCGCCGAAGGGCGATGTGGACGCCATCGTCGTGATGGGCGTGAACGACAAAACGCTCAAGCCGACCGACATAGTCATATCGAACGCGAGTTGCACGACGAATTGTCTGGCCCCGTTCGCGATGGTGCTGCACGAGAATTTCGGCATCAAACGCGGGCTTATGAACACGATTCACGCCTATACGAACGATCAGAAAGTGCTCGATATGCCGCACAAGGATCTGCGTCGCGCGCGTACCGCCGCGAACGCGATCATCCCGACGACGACTGGCGCGGCCCGTGCGGTTGGCAAGGTGTTGCCGGCGCTGAAGGGCAAGCTGGACGGTATGTCGATGCGCGTGCCGGTGATCGACGGTTCGGTTGTGGATCTGGTCGTGGAACTCGAGAAGACCGCGACAGCGGACTCGATCAACGCGGCCATGAAAGCGGCTGCGGAAGGCCCGTTGAAGGGTATCTTGCAGTACTGCGAAGACGAGATCGTGTCGTGCGACGTAATCGGAAATCCGCATTCGAGCATCTTCGATTCGAAGCTGACGTTCGTGATGGGCGACAACTTCGCGAAGTGCATTTCGTGGTACGACAACGAATGGGGTTACTCGAACCGTTGCGTCGACCTGTTTAAGAAGATGTGCTAACGATAGGCTTTTAGGCTTTAGGCTTTAG
>CAIYET010000044.1 GCA_903925285.1 Candidatus Hydrogenedentota bacterium
CTCTTCCCCCGCGCTTAATGAGTTACTTATGGGGTTAGCCGCGGATTAACGCGGATAAACGCTGATTTGACCTACAGTTTAAAGTTGAAGGCTAAAAGTTTAAAGTGGTCTTTAGACTTAACGCCTTGCACGTTAGGCTGTTTCTACAATCTGCGAAAATCACTGCCCGCCGGCAGACGTTCTATATGGCAGGTCAAGATGTTTACGCATAGTTATGCACAGCTTCAACTTTATATTGATACAGCCTCGCAAGGTTGAATGAGTTTTATCAGGGAACTACCATGACGTTCAAGAGAAGCCAAATATTTACTTTCGTCATAGGGCGAGCAGTCTTGCCACATGCGCCAAAGTATCTTCAACCATTTCCTCCCGAGATTACGCAAGGCCGTAGAGTGATTCTGGCCACTCTGCCGTGCAGCATCGTAGAAAGCTCTCGCCCAAGGGCTCTGTTCCAGCGTCAGAAAAGCCCACTGATGTACCACATTGCGCAGGTGTTTGTTGCATCCCCAGCGTATCTTTACAACTCGGTACTTTCCGCTCGATTCGGTAAGGGGCACCGCACCTGCATGACACAGCAAGGCGTTTGGTTCCGGGAAGCGGTTGCGATCCTCTCCGATCTCCGCCGCCAAGCGAGGCCCTATCTTGGGGCCTGCACCGGGCAGCGAACTAAAGATGTCACTGTCCGATGTTTGAGCATAAATAGCCTCAATCTTTTCACGGTAATTCTCCAATACCGCCTCGATTGTGCGCAGCTGTTTTGCCAAGGACACCGCCAGCAGACTTTTCGCTCGTTCGGTAGCAGCATCCGCCGTCCATGGTTCCAGTCGCTTCAGATCGTCAATCCTCTTAAGCCAAAGCGCCGACAGACCAATATAATGCCTCTTCAGAAAACCCGCCAGCTTGTTACGGCTAGCTTGATGCGCCATTGTCGGTGTGGGGAACTCCAGAACGAAGTCCCATGCGCTTCGGCAGTTAGGGTCGCTGAACCACTCCAGCACCAGAGGGTAAAACTCTTTCAATGTTGCTTGCCAACGATTGAGCAATTCCGTTCGCTCCTGAATAAGCGTAACCTCATCTCGACACAAGAGGCGCAGCTCCCGAATGATGGGGTCCTCAGCCGCCAAAGGTCTCTGACGTTGGTGGAACAAACGTATACCCTCAGCCAGGGCATACGCATCTGCCTGATCGCTCTTTGGGGCATTAACCGACAGATCCTTGCGCCAGGATTTTGCCTGTTTGGGATTGATCGCGTAGATAGGACATCCCGTTTTCATGAGTTCTTCAAAGAGCAATCCATGGGCCGTTTCGATGGCGATACTTACCGTTCCTTTCATCTGGCGCAGCCGTTGTGCCAATCTTTTGATTTGCTCTTGTTCATGCGCCACATGATCAGTCCAGCATATCTGTCCATCGTCATCCAAACAGCAGATCGTATGGGACTGGTCCGCCCAGTCTACCCCAACCCAGAACCTCGGATCATCCATGTCCTTTGCCTCCTTTCTTCGACTATGGGAATTGTCATAATTTTGTCTTCTGCACGGCCATTTCGGACTGAGCCTTATACGATGGTCCTCGCGGGACGCCGTTCTATTGCAGTTTCCCGAATGGCCAATGGCACGGGGAACAGGTCTGCCGGTGGTTCTCGAAGAACGAGGCAGGTAAGGTTCTCTCCGTGCCACTGCCGAAGACTCGTTATGACCAACCCGAGGTTTTTTATCATGTTTGGCTATAATTACAATGCGAAATTTGCCTGACTTATCCACAGGCGAGCTGTTAGAGAGCTCGCCTGTGTCTAGGTCAGGGTGCCTAGTATAAGGCAGGTGTGTTCATCTGTGGTGAGAATTAATCCGCGGTTAAACTCTTGGACTTCTCCGCGTCCTCCGTGCTTCTCTGTGGTAAAAA
>CAIYET010000045.1 GCA_903925285.1 Candidatus Hydrogenedentota bacterium
ATCTACTGGTGACATTCAGGCTTTAGGCTTTAGGCTTTAGGCTTTAGGCTGTAGGCGCACTGCCTACAGCCTAAAGCCTAAATTGATCAATCATGCGTTACCTGTCCATTGCGTTTAACAAGAGTCTCTTGATGTGGCGAACGTAGCGTCACCAGCTCTGCAACTCGATGTGATAAGGTCGAAATGCGTGTCCTGCATGAATTCGGTTTCCTTACGTGCGGATTCTGGGAGGAGAAAGTTGATCGCCGTTTCGAATATCTTCAGTATTG
The DNA here is from genome assembly GCA_903925285.1 of Candidatus Hydrogenedentota bacterium. Lineage (GTDB taxonomy): Bacteria > Hydrogenedentota > Hydrogenedentia > Hydrogenedentales > SLHB01 > DSVR01. Next base: position 270 of record CAIYET010000045.1, read on the forward strand.
TGCTGGAAGGTCCAAATCGGTACCTTTTGAGCAAGAAGAGAGGGAGGAGAAAATCGTGTTGCGTCGCATTCTTGTTGTTGCGGGCCTGTTGGTTGTCGTCGTGGTTGTGGGGCTTCTGGCCGCCAAGATGTATGCGGACCGCCATTTCTACGATGGGTATGACGCCAAGGCGCCTCTGAACGCTACCGCGTCGGACGTGGTGTCGGTAAATCGAACGCGGAAAGTGTTCGGCCAGGAGATCGCCACGCACTTCAGGCGCCAGCGCGTGGAATTGGACGCGCGTCCGGGAGAGCGGATGGCGGCGATTCTCACGCTGCCGACCAGTGTGCAAGTGCCAATGCCGGTGATCGTCCTGTTGCACGGCAGCCATCAGGAAAAGGAGTTTGTCGAGGAGATCTGTACCCCATTCAACGAAGCGGGATTTGCGATGGTGTGCTTCGACCAATATATGCGGGGCGAACGAAGCGTCAAGGGCAATCCGATCGCCGTGGCGCTGGCTTTTCGCGAGCGCTGCTGGAAAACCGTTCACGACACTCGCCGCCTCGTCGACTACCTGCAAACGCGCCCCGATATCGCCGGCGATCGCATCTATCTGGTCGGGGCGAGTTATGGGGCCATCACGGGCGTGGCGGTGCTGGCCCAGGAGAAGCGTTTCAAGGCTGCGGACCTGGTAGTCGGCGGCGGCAACGTTCGACTACTGGGCAAGGCGCCGGAAGTGCGGAGCGAATTGCCCAATTGGCTGCTTCCGTTCGCCGGACCGCTGATGGCGTTTGTGATGGGTTCGGCCGAACCGCTACTCCACGCTCCAAAGATCTCGGGCATCCCGGTACTGATGCAGAATGGCTCGAACGACGGTGTCGTGATTCCCGAATCTGGCAAAGCGCTCTTTGCGGCATTGCCTGAACCAAAAGAAATCCGATGGTATCCCATCAACCATCCGGACCGCGAACCCAACGGACGGGAAGTATTCAGAATGCTCGACGAGGGGCTCAAATGGCTCGTCGCTCAGGATGCAAAGCAAACAGCGGCTCCGGTGGTAACGACACGGTGAACGTCACGTGAGCGCCTGTGAAGGAATCGCTCGCATGGAGTAGACTTGGCGCGTTTGAGCGGGGAATCGAAGAAAGGGTCGCGCGATGGAATGGCTCGATTGGATCGTCGTTGGATTGTACTTCGGTTTGCTATTGGGGATCGCCGCGTGGGCGATCCGGCAGGCGAAAGACACGGCAAGCGACTATTTCCTGGCCGGGCGGAACTTGGGGTGGTTTCTGGTGGGCGCGTCGATTTTCGCATCGAACATCGGCGAACTCCTCGCGGAGCGCGTCAACGTCGAGCGACGGGTCCAACACGAGGAACGTTTCGCCGTTGTCTAGTCTCAGCAGGATTGTGATGGCATACACCTCGTTTTATGTGTAGTTGCAGATTATGTTGAGCATCCGGGCGTTTGTCCTTTGGCAGATTGTATTTTAGCAGCGACGTTTCTCTTGTAATAAAACTGCTAAAATTGCTTGCCGGGGGGGTTGACACCGAAGGGCAGCCATGCTATAGTGCCCATGCGTTGTTGGAACCATTCGGAAGTGTGAAGTCGCAGGCAAACTGCGGTGGCGGTGGCGGAAGTGGCTCGGCTCCGAGCCAAATGCAACGCGCAGGTTATAAGTCGCAGAAGCATCTTGGGAGCCTAATTCGGATGAAGAAGTGGACCGTGATGCTGATTCCCCATGACAGGGGCAGCTCGCGAACGCTTAATCTGAGCGCTTACCAGATTTGGGTCGTGGTGATGGTCGTAGTTGGACTGTCGTTCACCACATCCTTCTTTTTCAAGCGTCACCAGTGCTATGTCCACCAAGTGAAACACCTCGAACAAATCCGGTCCGACATGGAGACCCAGTACGCCCAACAAGTGGCGCCCGCCTCGAAACCAGCCACGACGGCCCAAGAACGGCTCGAACTCGAGCAACGGCTCCGCTCGGAGTACGACGCCACCCTTTCACGCATCACCGCCCAATTGAGCGAACTGCGCGATATGGAGAACCAAGCCCGCGGCCTGACCGGTTTGGCGCCACGGCATGCCACCAAAGACCTCAGTATGGCGCCGGTCGGCACGGGAAAAGGCGGCGGTTCGAGTTCGCTCGACGCCGTTGCCTTCGAGAAAGAAGATGCCAAAATCGTATCACCCAGCGTTATTTACGGCCTCTCAAAGCCCTCGGCGGACCTGATCATCCAGGAAATCGACCTTCGGACAGCCAGCTTGCAGGAACTGGTTCGAGACCTCCGAGCCAAACAACAGGAAGTGACGCGCCTTCCATCGATCTGGCCGTCTCTCGCCGGAAACCGCGATATCAGTTCCCCATTCGGATTCCGCAAAGACCCCTATACGCTCCACATTTCACGCCATGACGGCGACGATATCACCGCCCCGTTAGGTTCGCCCATCATCTCGACCGCAGCAGGCACGGTAGTCTACTCGGCCTTCGATCCCGGCGGGCTCGGCAACCTCATCAAAGTCAGCCACGGAAACGGCATCGAGACATGGTACGGCCACCTCCAAGCCCGCCTGGTAAACGTCGGCGATCAAGTCGACCGCAAGACCGTGATCGGCAAACTCGGTACCACGGGACGGAGCACAGGACCGCACGTCCACTACGAAGTACACGTCAACGGCGCACCCGTCAACCCCGCCAAGTACTTCAAGAATTAACAACCCCCGTCAGGCTTTAGGCTGTAGGCGCACTGCCTACAGCCTGAAGCCTGTTCGTGTACTCAGAAGCTCAGCTTTGTTTCCGCGTAGACGTAATTGACGTCGTTGACTATGGCGAGCGTTGCGCCGTTGTTCGGCACATAATTGCCGTCCTCAAGCCCGTCGAGCGCGAAGAGATGGGAATAACCAATGGCAAAACTCAGATCCTTCGTGTAGGCGTAGTCCGCGCGCACCCCGGCCTCGATGCCCAGCGGCTTGTCGCTGTCGCGTGTGTTCCGGCTGTGCGGGATAGGAATGTCGCGGTCCCGAATCGCCTGGATGTAACCTGCCGACGCCGTCAATTTCAAGGATTCGGCTGGATTCACACTGACGCCGCCGTGAACGAGCCAGATATTCGACAGGTTCGCATCGGTGTCAAGGATCAAGCTGTACTTCCAGTCTGAGAACAACCGGTTGAACGGTAGGTTGTCTTTGGCGCTGCCGAAATAGGCGCCGCCCACGTATACGCGAGGCGCCCACGAGGCGTCAAACGTGTAGCCCAGTAGCAGGTTCGCTCCCAAGGCTCCTGAACTTGTCCCTCCGCCGACGCGCAACGCATTCGCCGCATCCCACTTGATCAGTTCATAAGCGGTTTCGGCTTCAAAATCAAAGGCGCCGACTTTTCCCGATCCGCGCAGGCCGAACGCATGCGCGTCAAGGCTGCCCTTGAAATTGGTCGCGTCGCGAATGAACAACCAGTAGGCGTCCAGTGCGACTCTCTCGATACCGGTGTAGCTGGCGTACACACCATACAGGTCCGTATCGCCGTCTTCATGAGTGGGACTGGTCTCAGCCAGTTTCGCCGCGACGCCTGCAACCCAGAACCGATCGGTAGTATAGGCGAGTTTCAACGCGTCAAACGAGAGACCGCGAAAATACGGCGCCGCGTCGTTCGCGCCAGCCAGCCACCCGCTGCCCAGTTTGATCTCCTGCCGTCCGATGCGGGCGCTAAGGTTCGTACCCCAGAGCTGATTGGCATCAATATAGGCTTGGTACACCGAGATAGTATCCGTTCCACGGGAATCAACACCTGTCAGATAATTGGAACGGAAATCTTCGCCCCAATTACCGTAGCTGTCCAATTCGATAAAAGCACCCACGTTGTCCGTGAAATCGGCCTTCACGTGCAGCCGCGTTCGTTGCTCCACGAACGTGTTCGAGTTCACGGGTTTGCCAGCCACGTTGTCATAATCAAAGTAGTCGCCACGAATTCGTACCGACCCGCCTACCTGGACATTCTGCAAATCAGCCACAGCCGGTAGTGCGGCGATGGCCAAGAGTACGGAAATGGTGTTTCTCACTGCTCTTTTCATGGTTCTTCTCCTCAAATGCTAGACTTCAGCGGCATTTCGACAGGTCTGCCGAAATACGCGTCGTGGTCCGCAGTTTCAACTTCTCTCTCTGACCCAAGCCAACAAGGGCCAGACCCAGCATCTATCGCACGTCACCCGAATTGTCCCTGGAGCACATTTCCCGGAACCTTTTCCATCCCTCCTTTCATCTCCAGCATCAGGCCAATCCGAAATGAGAAAATCACGTTCAACCTAAAAAAGGCAGTCAGAATTCAGGAGTCAGAATTCAGAATGTTGAAAACAGTGGGCTTACACACGAGACTCGGCGACATTTGCGCTCACCCAACACCGGCGCGGAAGCCTTGCGCGCGGCGCGGTGAATGCTTTCGC
>CAIYET010000046.1 GCA_903925285.1 Candidatus Hydrogenedentota bacterium
GAATTGACGTAGTTGGCGAAGTATGGAATCCCGTACTTGCACGCAATCCGCATAAATGCCTCGACAGCCGGCGATTCCCAGTCGAGGATTTTTGTAACGTTGATCGTCGGAATCGGGAATGTGAATATCCGGCCTTTTGCGTCCCCTTCGAGCATGACGTCGCAGAACGCCCGATTGAAGATATCCATTTCCGCCTGAAACTCCCCGTAGACGGCGTCTCCAAGCTTTCCGCCGATTATGACCGCCTGATTTCTGAGCGATACCGGTGGCGTTAGGTCAAAGGTGAGGTTCGAGAACGGACACTGGAAGCCCACGCGGGTCGGAACGTTAAGGTTGAAGATGAACTCCTGAATCGATTGTTTAACCTGATCGTAATTCAGATGATCGTAACGAATGAACGGCGCGCAATACGTATCGAAATTGCCCCACGCTTGCGCACCTGCACATTCACCCTGGAGCGTGCAGGTGGCGTTTACAATCTGCCCGAGGAATGAGCGCAGGTGTTTGGCTGGTCGGCTTTCCACTTTGCCCGGCACGCCACCGAAGCCCTGTACGAGGAGCTGACGCAAATCCCAGCCTGCGCAGTAGGGTCCCCAGAACCCCAAGTCGTGAATGTGAGCGTCGCCGTCTTGATGGGATTGACGTACCTCGACGGGATAGACTTCGTACAGCCAGTTGTTTTCGATGAGGGATTCGCGGAGGTAATTGTTGAGTCCGTTTATGCTTTTCTGGGTATTGGCGTTCTCCTTCACACGCCAGTCATCTTCGCCGAGGTAATTGGAAAACATCAGTCTCGTTTCCGCAATCAATCCGCCAAGATTGCGGGCGTTCGCACGTTTCTCGCGGTAAAGGATGTAGGCCTTCGCCATGCGGACGTGGCCATTCTCGATGAGCACCTTTTCGACGAGATCCTGAATATCTTCGACCCTGGGAAACGTATCGGAGAAAGCTCGCTCGGCCAATTGGACAACCTGCTCGGTGAGTTGCTCGGCGAGGGCGAAATCATTGTTGCCGTCGGCCGCCGCGGCCCTATAAATAGCGCAAGCGATCTTGGCGGGATGGAACGGTTCCGTTTTCCCGTCACGTTTGCATACGCAGTCGAGCATTCTTGATTTCTCCACATGTGCTTTCGTTATTGACTTGGCGTTTACAACCGGCCCAAATCGAGAGGGCCTGCTACCATCAACGAGTCAGCCCAGCGCGGAAACCGCTCTCCAATTACCATAGCGGTGGAACTGCCGGCTACGTTTCAGATGAGATGACTACGGCGGGAGCAACACGACCTTCGCGATGGAGCTGTCTCATGGACGCTCGAAAAAGTCTACAAAGTCTACTGGCGTCCGATAGCCCTTTGCGGGACAATGATTTGCGATTTAGCAAGGCCGTTCCGGAAGTCTATCGAAGTCTACTTATTTCAGGAGTCGTGTCTCTTCAGGACGTACCGCGCCGAACTACGCGCGATGCCTCTTTCCTGCACGATCTGCAAATCGCCGAAGAATCTATCGACGTGACGATTGAGTGCGCGCCCCAGTCGGCTCACCTGCGATCTTTGTCCGCCGAAGCCGAGGACCTCGGCCAATAGCTCATGCTGCTGACATAGGTCATGAAGCTCGGATGCCTTCACAGGGGCGCTCGCGAACACATCCCACCACAGTTGGGTCAGGAGCCGCCATTCCTCCGTCTCGACATCCGTATCCGCATACGATCGTTCGATGTTCTCCAGGAAGCCGGGTATCCCTGAAACCTGAAGTATACCCCCGAGAACAGCCGACCATTCCTCGAAGGACCCGATATGGGTTCCCTGCCAACGGGGGCGGCCTTCCTCGATCCACGCCAATACTAAGGATAAGCAGGCCTGTAATAGCCGTGGCCGCAGCTGCCGCGCCCAGGCCAGCAGGTCGCCGTGCAGAAAATCCTTGCGCAACCATGGCCGGTCCGTCCTAGCATCAATCCGGATACGGACACTCCGCCTTGCGAGCTCTAGCGTAAGACGAGGGTTGTTCGAAGTCATGATCCAAACGGCCTGATTCCGCGGCAGGATCATCGTATTACTTCCCAGAAGACGGTCCGCCGGCTGTGTGGTCGTAAGGATGCTAGCCAGCGCGGGATCATGGAGAATCCTGTCTTCCGGAACATTATCGAGGAGAATGAGAGGAGTGCCAGACATCAAGAGCGAGGTGAGTCGTTTCCTGTTCTCGTTGCTGCATCCACTCAACGTTGTGGGCTTACACGCGTCC
>CAIYET010000047.1 GCA_903925285.1 Candidatus Hydrogenedentota bacterium
GCGAAAGCATTCACCGCGCCGCGCGCAAGGCTTCCGCGCCGGTGTTGGGTGAGCGCAAATGTCGCCGAGTCTCGTGTGTAAGCCCACTGTTTTCAACATTCTGAATTCTGACTCCTGAATTCTGACTGCCTTTTTTAGGTTCACTCGATCAAGTCGGGGCTTCAGGTCGCAGGCTTCCGGGCGCGGCGATCTTCCTGGAACGCGCCTTTCTGCAATTCGATGATGGCCTCCGCGATGCGCGTGCGGTAGTCCATCAGTTTGTCGAAGTCCAGTTCGTAGTCTTTCGTCATGCGCGTGATTTCGTCGATGTTCGCGACCTGCCAGCCGATCAACTGCTCGATGGCTTCATCCATGAGCGTTTGCGCCTTATCGGCCTCGGCCGTGCGGCCCGCCGCGCGCGCTTTCGTGGCGGCCTCGCGCAACACGTATAGCGCTCGATAGTCCTCGACTCCATCCCGGTCCGCTTCCCAACGCCGCGACGGCGTCACTTGCCCGTTGGTCTGGTACACCGCCGAGTAATCCGGATTCGTGAAGGTCCACCAGTTGTCCTCGCCGCGATAGACCCAGTAGCCCACGCCTTCGCAGCCGAATTTCCACGCCATCCACGCGAAGGCTCGGTAATGGCCCAACGGCGGCAGGTCCTTCGCAGGTCCCGGCGCTTCATAGGTCCAGAAGCGTTTCGCGTTGGCCTGAAACCATTTCACGAGTTTCGGGTCGCGTTTGAGCAGGTTCATCTCCGGCTGCCAGATATCGATCAAGTCCTTGAACTCGTCGAGGTACTCTGTTCGCACGAGACCCGCCGGATCGGCGTACATCTGCGCTTTCGGGTCCGCGCGCTTGACCATTTCGCAGAAACGTTTCAGCGCGGGAACAAGCGTAAAGCCCGTGTTCCACGGCTCGTCGATGGGATAAAACGCCCATTGGCGGTATGGGAATCCGAGTCCATCGAGATGTTTCGCCAATTCCGCGATGCCGGTCTTGAACCCGTTGAAATACGCTTCGCTGTCTTCCTTCGGTGCGACGCCTTCGGGCCATTTGCATGAGGGCGGCGCGCCCCAGAATAGCGTGAAATACTTCGGGATGCGCGCCATGGTGCGGTCGAACGCCGTCCAGTCAATCTCGCCCGCGTTATGGCCCTCGATGTCTACCGGAATCGTAGGGAGCAGCGGTCCATACGCGGCGGACACATCGTGCTGGATGAGATCGCGCACGGCGTCGTTTGATGTTTCAGATTCGTTGAAGCTGCACCAGTTCATCTTCGCGAATACGCCTTCGGGCAGGCGGATCGGCCACACTTCGATGCGCAACGATACGGCGCGGATCGTCGCGGGTTTGTCGAGACTGCCGATGTATAACGTCAACTCGTGCGTGCCCGCTTCGAGGCCATGCGTGTCGACGACGAGCCACACCTGCCGCGCCTCGTTGGGCGGCAACGTGATCGAGCGCGACGAATCGAGCTTCGGCAGCGCGTCGTAGGCGCGGTCGTGCAGCGCTGTCGCGACGGGCACCGCGCGCCGCAACGTTACCTTTTTCGACAACTCCGGCTCGATGTGGCGCATACCTTTGGCGGCTGGATCGGTGAACGTACAACGCACGTCGATGACCTCCGACGAGACGTTGCGCAACGTCAACGCAACATCCTCGCACTCATCCTGAAACGCTTGAACAACGACCGGCGCGGCCATATCGAGCGTTGTCGGCGTCTCGAGCGGCTCAAACGCATCCCAGGGATTCGCGTCCTTCCACCACACGAACGAGCCGGAACCATTCGCATGCCAGAATCCGGCGAGCGTCCCCGCTTTGGATTCGAGCGCCTTGGCTTCATCGCGCAAGCGAGTCGCGCGTTCGATGAGTTCCGGCACAGGCGTCTGTTCCACATCGAGCGCCTGGACAACATCCACATGCGCGTGGATGGATACCAACCCCGTTTCGAGCGACGCCACGTCCGCACGGGCCGCCTTGCCCGCCGCGATCGCCTGTTCGCACACCTGCTGAACTACTTTGATGTTGCAGAACGCCGGCGGATTCGGCGTGACTTCCCGAAGCGCGCTCGATGCCGGTTCCGCGCTGCTCGATGTATGCAGATGCACGATGACTTGCGCGGCATCGGCGCGATACAAACGCACGAGCGCCGTCGCCTGCGTAACGCCGGGTTTCACATCGCTCACGCGCGACTCGTCCGCATTTCCGGCGTAGTACTCGATCACTTCCAGGAATGAGTCGTCGGGCACGGGGTCTTTCCATGAGATAGTCCACACGTTGTCGCCCCAGACGGGGTCCCCCATATCGATCGTCATGTCGCCGATGGGACGCAAATCCGCCAGCGCATGTGGCGCCGAACCGACGCCCGGCTCGGACGCGCCGCCCACAGGGATGTTGGCGTTAGCAGTCATGCGCGAATTACCGCGCAACGACGGCCACGCGACGTTGCCTTTTCCGTGCCACGTAAGCGCCTGGAGTTGGTTCGGCGTTTCGACCGCGAAGACCACTTCCAACTCGCCGTCGCCGTCGATGTCGCCCACGGCGGGCGTCGCGTTCGCGCTCGAACCGAGTTTCAACGACGACTTGACCTGGCCGTCGGCGCCAACGACGTACGCGCACGCGCCCGTCTTTGGGTCCACGCCGCGAAGGCACGCGATTGCCTCGAGCTTTCCGTCGCCGTCGATATCGGCGATGGCCGGCGCCCAGAACAGACCTTGCCCGTTAAGTTCGACCGCCCAACGGCGCGTACCGTCCGCGTTTTCGCAATACAGATTGTTGCCCTTGTCGCCGTGAAGGATATCGAGGACGCCATTGCCGTCGAGGTCCGCGAACGCGTTCGAGAAGTAACCTTGCATCGCATCGCGCGTGCGCCACAGGAAGGTTCCGTTCGATGCATCGAGCGCAATCATGCACGTTGCGTTTCCAACGTTGCTGCGCGTTATGAGCGCAGTCGGTTTGTCGCCCGGCTGCAGAATCGCGAGATTTGGACCTGAGCGTCCGTATGGCGCGCGCTCGGTGTAGCGCCACTGGACCCGGCCAAACGAGTCGAGGCAATACACGTGGCCGTTGTCGGTCCCGTAGATGATCTCGGGCACGTTGTCGCCGTCGGTACAGCCCACCGCGATGCCGCCCACGCGAAACCGGTCGCCGAAAAAGCGCCACAACAAACGCCCGTCCGCGCTGAGACAGTTGAGCCAGCCGTCGTCGAACCCGGCCAGAATTTCCAGACCGCGGCTCGGAGTCAGATCCGCCGCTACGATAACTTTGAATCCGCCAGCAGGCGTGTCGAACGCGTGACACCACCGTTGCGCCCCCGACGCATCGAGACAAACCACCGTGCCGTCCGCAAGCGCGACGAGCGTCTCCCCCACGCCGTCCTCGTCGATGTCGGCGACGGTCGCAGGCGTCGCGATCAAGTCGGGTTCGGCAGTTTGCCAGGCAACCGAACCGTCACCTTTGATCAGCATCACCGTCTTGCCTGCGGCAACCACCACGCCGGTGGGCGCGGTTTCGTTCGGATACAAAGTCGGCGCCGAAGCAGGCCCGTCCAACGAGACCGTCCATTTCACCGATTCCGGCGCGGCCAACACCATCGCCGCCCATGTCGCACCGATCAAAAATCCCGTCCAAGCCATTTTGTGCATCGTTCTCTCCAGTCCGTGATAATGAATTCGTTTTCTGCGGGGCAACGCGACAACGTCTTTTCTGTCATCGTGGCGGCGGAACGCTTTGGATGACATGCTGGACCGCTTCGGTGCAGGTGAGTCCCTTGGCTACGAACTCCGGCTTGAGGATCAGCCGATGTTCGAGGCAGGCCAACGCCATGGATTTGACGTCGTCGGCGATGACTTTGCCGCGTCCCTGAATCGCCGCATGGACGCGGCTCGACAGCACCAACGACTGCGTCGCCCGCGGTCCGGCCCCGACGCTGATGGCGGCATGATTCCGAGTCAGCCGAGTCAGGGCCACCATGTAGTGGACCATTTCCGGCCGGACTTCGATTGCTTCGAGCGATTCGCGCAAGACGGCGAGGCGCTCCGGGGTTAGGAGCGGCCGAACAACGCCACGTTCGATTAGGGCTTCCGGGGCGTCTTTTGTGAGCGTGCGTTCGGCGAGTTTTCGTTCATCTTCTTCGTTGGGGGATCCCATATGGATCTTGATCAGGAAGCGATCTTTCTGCGACTCCGGTAAGGGGTAGGTTCCCCCGGAGTCGATGGGATTTTGCGTAGCGAACACGGTGAAGTTCGCAGACAGCGAATGGGTCTGCCGGTCGATCGTGACTTGATGCTCCTGCATGGCCTGGAGGAGCGCGGACTGCGTTCTCGCGGGCGCGCGGTTGACTTCGTCGGCCAAGAGGAACGTGGTGAAGATGGGACCGCGGATCAGCGTGAATTCATTGGTCTGCGGATTGAACGCGTTCGTACCGATGATATCCGCAGGCGTCATGTCGGAGGTGAATTGGATCCGCTGGAACTCGCAGCCCAACAACTGGGCCAGCGTGCGCACGAGCAACGTCTTGGCCACGCCCGGTACGCCCTCGACCAGCGCGTGGCGTCCCGCGAAGATGGCAATCAGCGCGAGATCGACTACTTCACTCTGGCCGATAATGACCTTCGCAACCTCGTGTCGCACCTCGGCCAGTATCCGATGAATTTCCTCGATAGTCCCGTTCACGCATATCCCTTTCTAGGCTTTAGGCTTTAGGCTGTAGGCTGTAGGCTGTAGGGACTGCGTTACCTACAGCCTACAGCCTAAAGCCTACACTCTTCTTGAAATGAATCTATTCCTCGCTGGAGCAAAATGCAAGCCTTGCCTTGTAGCGATGCGTGAAGATTTGTATAATTGGTCCATAATGGGGAGAGAATAGAATATGGCCGACCCGGAATGCCTGAGAATGCTGCGGCAGGGGCCCCAGGCGTGGAATGCGTGGCGGGGCCCAAGCGGTTACACCCGCGTGGACCTGTCCGAGGCAAACCTGGATCGGATGATCCTGACCGGCGCGAATCTCGAAGGTGCGAATCTCCAGATGGCGCGCCTCACGGGCGCCAACCTGCGCGGCGCGATCCTTCGAGATGCCGATCTGCGCAAGACCATTCTCACCGGCGCCGACTTGACCGACGCCGTACTTTCGCGGGCCAAATTGGAGTTCGCCGATTTTCGCGATGTGATCGTGGCCGGTGCGAAACTCGATGAAGCCGATTTTCGCGAAGCGCGGATCGGAGGCGTGTCGTTCGCAGGGACGGACCTGCGAGCAGCCAATCTCAATGGGGCGCTGACGACGAATATGAGTTTTCAAGGCGCGGATATGCGCAACGCCGAACTGCGTCGTGCGGCCCTTATTCGTGCCGGTTTCCAAGGCGCCGATCTGCGCGGTGCAATTTTCATCGGGGCCAAACTCGAAAGCGCCGATCTCACGGGCGCGAACCTCGAAGGAGCGAACCTCATCGATGCGGATCTTTCGTGGACGGTGCTGGATTCGGCCAACTTGCAGCAACTGGACCTGCGCAGAACCAATCTCAAGAAGGCCAGTTTTAAGAAGGCCAATCTGCGTGGCGCGTTGATGGAAAAAGGATTTTTCGCTGGGTGTTCTTTCGAGGAAGCGGCTCTGAGCGGCGCGCACATGTGCGAAGCCGACTTGACCGAGGCGAATCTGGTGGATAGCAACCTAAGGGGGACCGACCTGAGTCGCGCCAAGATGTCGCGCGCGAAGATGCGCAACGCCCTCATGACCGACGCCAACCTCGAGGGGGCGGATCTCGCCGCTGCGGATCTCACGCAAGCGAAGGTAAAACGAACTAACTTCACGAAGGCCAATCTGGTCGCGGCCACTTTGCAGGACACGCGAGGATGGGAATCGGCAACGGTGCTCGAAGCCAATCTGACCGGTACAATACGCCCGCCGCACGAACTACGGAGTCTGGCCAAGACTCAAGGCGCGATCCTCGAAGGCCCCGTGACCATCTTGCGGCAAGGCGTGGGCGTGTGGAACTCATGGCGACGCGAGCATGCCGACATGCCTCTGAGTCTTCAAGGAGCCGATTTGTCGTGGGCCGATGTGCTCAACGCCGATCTTCACGGCGTGGACATGAGCGGCTGCGATCTTGCCGGGACCAACTTGCACGGCGTAAACCTCGAGGACGCGAACCTCAGTCATGCAAATCTGCGCGACGCCAAGTTGTACGGCGCCCGTCTGACGAACGCGGACCTTCGGGACGCCAACCTCGAGAAGTGCGACCTGCGCAGCGCCGACCTGCGGACGGTCCGACTCCGCGGCGCCCATTTCGCCAACGCGCTACTCATGAAGGCTTTGCTCATCGGACTGGACCTATCGGGTGCGGATTTCCAGGGCGCGACCCTAACCGAAGCGGATCTGCGCGGCGCGACATTCGAGGGCGTCAGCTTTCGCTCGGCGGACCTCGGCCGCGCGTGTCTGGCTGAATTGGACCTGCACGGATTGGATTTCACCGAAGCCGATCTGTCCGGGGCCGACCTGACGGACGCCAATTTACAGCAAGCTAATTTCACGGACGCGCTGCTGACCGGCGCCAACCTCAAAGGGGCCAATCTCGACGACGCAATTCTCAAGGGCGCCGACTTCGAAGGCGCAACGCTTCCCGTACGCCACCGCCTGTCCCGCTGGATCGCCGGAAAGAGGCGGTGAGGTTTGCGGAAGTGCGACCTGTCCCTATCGACCTTCAGCGTCGCTCGTCAGACCTTCGTTTGTCCGCGCGTGGCGAAACAGGCTATAATCACCGTCTATCGAAGTCGTGCGCGCGCGCACAAGAGTAGAAAGTAGAATCGTAGCGATTTTTTTGGAGGTTTCGAGCATGGGCAAGGGCGATAAGCGTACGAAGAAGGGCAACATCGTGGCTGGCAGTTTTGGTAACAGCCGTCCGAAGAAAGCGAAGAAGGCCAAGGCGTAAACAGGTATTGCGTGGCGGCGCGGGCAAATATGTCCGCGCCGTTTTTCCTATGCGGAAACTTGCAGCGGGTACGGGGTATTAACAAGACACGGCAGGACGCCGACCAAGGACCGTATGGCAAGACGGACAAGACCTCGTAAGAAACCGCTTAGAGAACGGATGCGGAAACGCATCCGCGCGCATCTGATTTCCGGAATGGCGGTCATTGTTCCGTTGGGCATCACGGCATACGTCATCCAGTTGTGCTATCGCTTCACGGCGGGGCGTCTCTCGCCGACGGTCACCCGCGTAACCGAGGAATGGCCGTCCTACTTGTCAGCCGGGTTTTCGGTCCTGCTGTTGTTTATCGTTCTGTACGGGATGGGGCTTGTGGCGACGGTCTTCATTGGTCGGCACGTGATCGCCCTGGCGGAGTCCATTATCCGCCGAATCCCGTTGGTCAAAAGCGTCTACGGCGCATCGAAGCAAATTGTCGAGACCTTGTTGTTTCAGGACGGCGGCACGAACTTCAAGTCCGTGGCATTGGTTGAATTTCCCCGGCCCGGGATGTATACGCTGGCGTTCGTGACCGGCATGATCACGGTCGACGGTCTTAAATGTTACAAGGTTTTCGTACCGACGACTCCGAACCCGACCAGCGGGTACTTCGAGATCATGGACCCCGCACATGTTCAACCCAGCGGATTGTCCGTCGAGGAAGCGGTCAAGATCGTGATGTCGGGCGGCCTTCTCGCGCCGAATGCTCTCGATGCCGGGGAAGGGAATGCGTCATGTTGAGCGAGTGGCGCAAACGCCGCAAAAGCCTGCCAATGTGGCAGCGTTTTCGGAGCGACATGCGGATGCGTCTCGTTTCGGGTCTGCTGGTGATCGTGCCTGTGGGGATCACGGTATTCGCATTAGGATTCCTCTACGATCTCACGGCGGGGAAGCTCTCGCCGTTCATCGAGAGGTGGACCGGCCCGATGCCCGAATACGTTGTGGTATCCATTTCAGTGCTTGCCTTTTGTGGGGCAGTATACCTGGTCGGATTCGTAGCCAATTTCGTAGTCGGGCGCAAATTGCTTGCGCTGGCGGAAGCGGTCATCCGGCGCATCCCGTTCGTGAAAACCATCTATATCGCATCCAAACAGGTCGTCGAAGGTTTCTCGCCGCAGGAAGGCGAATTGAAACCCAAGGAGGTCATCCTGATCGAGTGGCCCGCGCCCGGCATGAAGGCCGTGGGATTCCTCACGGGACGCATCCAACTCCCGGACGGGCGCGAATATCTGAAGGTGTTCGTGCCAACCACGCCCAACATCAGCGTCGGCCTGTTTCAACTCGTGGCGCTCGAGGACGCCCATCACTGCAAATTGTCGGTCGAGGAAGCGATCAAGCTCATCGTGTCAGCCGGCATCATCGCGCCGAGCAGCCTCGCGCTGAAACCGGTATCGAAAACACTTTCGGAAAAACGAACGCCGCGACGCCAGAGCCTGCCGTCAAGCTAGCGCTGAAGGTCCGGGATTGCCGACGTTCGCCACAATGGCTCGCCACCCATACCAGCAGGCTTATGGCAGCGTCAGATTCACCTCGACGGCCTCGCCCGCCTTCACGTCCACGACCTGGAATGTTGTGTTTTGGGCCTCGATAGGACGGCCCAAGGAATGGTATTCACCCAGAATCGTGTGAACACCCGGCTCCAAGGAATCGAGACTGAAGGTCCCATCCTGCGTTACCGGCGCGGTGCATACAACCGACAGGGAAATCGCCTGCGCTATCTCTTTGATGCCGGCACTGAATGGGATGGAGGCGTCACCGGAGACCAGGACTAGGAATCCGTTGGCGCCGGACGGGACTCCCGTCAGACGACCGCTTACACGTCCTGAGCCGGAAAACTCGAAAACGAGCCTCTGGGATTCGTTTTCGGCCAGCGTCAACCGCCGCTGTTGCATACGTTGCCGACTCGGAGCCAGTTCGATATAGCATGTAGCCTGGTATTCGCCGGCACGCAACCCCTCGATACGGAAACTCCCGTCTGTCTCGGAATCGACAGCGCCCTTGGGTGACTGGCCTTCCAGTCGCAAGAGGACGTGCGCTTTTGCCACAGGCGCCCCGTTCTCGATCACTTCGCCCTCCAACACGGATGTGCCCCGCGTGATCGGGATCTCGACGCTCGTTTCCTGGCCTGCGGCCGCGACCGCTTTCGCGGAACCTGTCATGCTTACGGCGCCCTCCTTCGCCGAGACTTCGATATCAACCTCGCCAGGAGGTATGCTTCGAGTCACGGCCTCGCCATTCTCGGCAGACACGAACAGACCGGCGGTGTCCACATCGGGGTTTCGGATCACGGCCACGAAGCTTTGTAGAGGCTGTCCATCTAGGATCGCACGAATCCGCAATGCTCCCGCGGGCCTCAGGATCATCTCCACGGGTCCGGAAGCGCCCGGAATAACCGTGACAACGGTGGACACGTAACCGTCGCAAGAAACCGCAAGGCGTGCCTCTTCCGCAACGGGCAACCCATCGACAACGAATCCGCCGTTGGCGTCCGTAGTAGTCGTCGTCTCCCTGCATGACACCTGAGCCGGCGACAGCGGCTCCCCCGCTTGGTTGCGAACAACGCCGGTAATGCTGGCCGCCGCACCGAGTTCGACGTCCACGAGATTGTCCTGGCCGCCGACGGGTTCGGCCAACTGGGTCCGCCATATGGCGTATCCCGAGGCGCTTACCTGAATTCCCAACGGGATGACATGCACGTGTTCGATGCGAAACTTGCCTTGCGAGTCGGAAAACTCGTGTTCTCCGCGTTCCAGGCCGTTTGTGTCGAATGACATGGGAAGCTGGCCTTGGTAGGCAACCGTGAAGTCCTTCACGGGCTTCTTGGACTGCGCGTCCAGCACGGTCCCGACAAGGATGGCATAATTCTGCAAGACGATCTTCAGATCCTTCGTTCCAGCCGCCACGTTTGGCGTGACCGAGAACGAATACCCCGGGGACAGGACGTACACACAGTAATTCCCCGCTGCGACCCCCGTGAAACTGAACCGGCCAAGCGGGCCAGCCGTCGCCGCCTTCCGGTTATCCAAGCCCAATACGGCGAACGGACAAGGCATGCCGTTGGGATAGCAAACCGAGCCTTCGATAGTAAGGCCCCCGTCAGGGTTGGCCCGGATGATGACGCTTCGCGTGGGCGAGTTCTCGGCCACATCTACGACGGTCGACCCGATGGTCTCGCCCCGCTCGTAGGCTGCGCTCAACGTATAGCGGCCGGACGGCAAACCCTCGACCCTAAAGTTCCCCGCGCCATCGCTCCTGGACGCCGGCATCCCCAATAACTCCTTCGGCTTCCCCTGGACGTCCATCGGCGCGCCGAACAACAAGGCGTTATACACCGGTTTCCCATTTGCATCCTGTACCACGCCTTCGATACTGGCCCCCGACACCACAGTAAGCCGCAACACCATTTCCTTATCCTGCGGAATCGAGGGAGCGACCTCGACCGGCTCGCTTCGCAAGTGGCCGTCTTTGCGACCACGCTGACCTTCTCATTTCCTTTCAGCGGCAGGGCAAAGGCCCCATCCACGCCCGACTTCTCCTGCGTGTACTGGTTCCGGCCTCGCGCAAAAACCTCCGCCTCAGCAGGATTCCCATTGACATCGACAACACGGCCCGTCAACATCAGGGCGGGGTCCAGCAGGATGTCCTTCTCCTCGATGGTCTCTCCCAGCTTGACGTTGACCAACTGCGGTTCGCGATTGTACGACGGCAGGAAAGCGTTGCCGCCCCGCACGGATATCACATAAGTCCCTTCAGGCAGGCCGGTAAAGATGTAATCCCCGTTTGCACCCGTAACGAGCCTCCGGCTCACACTCGATTCCCTGTCCCTCAGATAGGCCGACATTTCCGCGTTCGGCACGGGATCTTTGGTCTTGGAATTGAGGACACGTCCGAGGATAGAGCCGCCAGCCCCGACCTCCAAGTCTACGTGGATCTCGGTTCCTGAGCGCACTTCAGCCTTGGTGGCCGGACTCACGAGAGCCAAAGCCGCGTCGTCAATTGCAAAGGAATACGAGCCTGGCGCCATCGATTCGATCCGGAAAACGCCCTCTTCGTTCGATGTAAACGCGTACTGCATCCGGTAGGAGGGCTGGTAGTCGTCGTACGTGTAGACCCGGCGTCCCGAGTAGACGATCCCTTTGATATCGGACACCGGTTTCCCGGACGCGTCCACGACACGGCCCAGCAAGATTCCCGGCTCCTCGATGACCACCGTTGCCCGCAGCCCGTAACACGGAATGTAGCCTGTGTAGTACGGGGCATGACCCGGCGCCACCACGTAGAGCCTCCATGCTCCGGGGATAATGCCCTCGAACCGGAAACGGCCTTGCTCATCCGTGGAAGCTCGAAGACCGCACACCGTGACGTGGTCGAATTCCTGGTTCGGAAACAGTTCGTGATTGATTGGGTAGATCGTGGCCCCAGCAACCGGCGCGCCGGAGGAATCCTGCAGCACCCCGTATGATCTCAGGATCGGATACATCTTGATGTTGCGCGGCCCTTTGACATTTCCGTCCTTGCCGATTAGGAAATCGTGCGCTCCCCCGAACACGGCCGTCGTCGCCGTAACCGAATAAGCCCCGGGCGGCAAACCTTCAAAGGTAAAACACCCGTTTGCATCGGCAGTCGTGGCCCACTTCTCCGTCGTGGCAGGGGGAATCTCCTGGGGGGGCCACGTGACCCGTTCGGCTAAAACACGGGCGTTACCGATGGCCTGATCCAGGGGGGTTACCAGTACGTTGGAAAGCGGGAACTGCCCCTCTTCCGCGGGTATTGCGTCTTCCGCGGCGGTCAAGGACACCGGCTCCATCTTCTCCGGAGCAAGCGACTTCACCAAGGCCTTGGCCTCGGCAACCTGCGCCGCCGGGAGATTGGGTTCCCACCCAAGAACGGATGGCGCGGCGAAGAACGCCCCTGTCAACAGCGCCAACACCCCTGCCGCGATACTCCCCAACTTCGCCGAGCCGATGGCCAGCGTGGCAACCGCCCCGTAGACCGGAGCCACCCGCCAAGCCGCGCCCGCCGCAATGACTGCGACCGCTATCTTCCTGGCGGCTTTCTTCACATCCCGCCTCGAAAGGGCCTCTGGAACGACCTTTAGAAATTCCACGCCGAGCGCTTCCCGCGCCCGTTGCAGGCGTTTCGCAGCCGCGTCGCGCGTAATTCCGCGGATGTTCGCGATTTCGCGCAGCGTACATCCCCCGTAGTAATGCATAAGCAGTAGTTCGCGAGGCTCCGGCTCCATTTCCATCAGGGTCCGATGCAGCATCTGCTGCATTTCAACATGATCTACGGACGGCGTATCATGCTGAAGCTGCTCAACGCCCCCAACCTGATCCAACGACACCTCCCGTTGACGGCTCCGCTGCCAATTCAACGCGGTGTTTCGTGCGATCGTCAACAGCCATGACGCGAACTTCTCCGGCGCGCGAAGCGTGTCCAGCTTCTGATAAGCGGCCAGAAAGGACTCCTGCGCCACGTCCTCCACGTCGGCAGAGATCCTCAGATTCCCGCGTGCCACCGCCGTGACAACCTGCAGATAGCGGTGCACGAGAACTCCAAAATCATTCTGACGGCCGGCCAACACCCGCCGGATCACGTATTCGTCGGATCGCGCTCTCAGAGGTATAAGCATCTTGTTCTCCTTTCGCTCTATATGACACGAAAGCAGGCCCGGTGTGGAC
The DNA here is from genome assembly GCA_903925285.1 of Candidatus Hydrogenedentota bacterium. Taxonomy (GTDB): domain Bacteria; phylum Hydrogenedentota; class Hydrogenedentia; order Hydrogenedentales; family SLHB01; genus DSVR01. Next base: position 12,623 of record CAIYET010000047.1, read on the forward strand.
ACGACCCTAGTCTAGCTGTTATCAACACAGGAAGAAAACACGCGCGGACTGCGGCCCATGTTGGATTCCCGCCACACAGAAAAGGGGCTGTGGAGATGTGCTCCACAGCCCCTCCAAGCACTTTTTCCGAACGCGGCTACCCGCGGAGATGCTCGCCGTGTTCGTGCCATGGCGGTGTTTCTGACATGGAGAATCTTGACCCCGAATCAGCCCTCTTTCAAATTTCTATGGGATGGCTGTGTCCCTGATTCCCGTTTCGCACCGCTGGGCAGAGGGGCTGATTGCTTGCGTTCGAGCGGTCTTTCGCCTATTCTGACTTGAATGAGTCGATACTGGAGGAACATGAACATGCGGACTACCGTTCTCGTTTCGATGATCGGAATTGTTTTTTTGTGTTTCATGGCTTCGGGTGCGGAAATGAGCGCACGATTCGTCCAAGATCGCTTCGCGATCGGCTTGTGGGTGGATCCGCCGGCGGACGCGAGGATCGCGCAACGATATCGGGAACTGGCCGACGCGAACTTCACGTTTGTCATCTGTGGCTCGAACAA
>CAIYET010000048.1 GCA_903925285.1 Candidatus Hydrogenedentota bacterium
GCTCTCGGTGCCGTGTTCGTCTCTAACCTGCCCCGTGTGCAAGACCAGGCTTATTAACCCCGCTCCGGGGCAGTCTACCACCCTCCCTGGAACGACAGGGCAGGGGGCTGCCAATCAGGTTCGGAGCTTGGCGGTGGTTCCCGATCTATCGAGCACGGATAGTACGGAAGTATATCCCAGATTAAACCTCGGCCAGGCTAATGTGACTCAGTTGCCACAAGGATCCCAGGTACTTCCTAACGCCGGCAGCCAGAGCGGTAACTCGAGCTTGGCTGGGCCCGGCGGTTACTGTCTTTGTCCGAAATGCGGTACTCAAGTCGTGCACGAGGCAGGAGTGCCATGTACAGAGGTGGCCTGTCCCAAGTGTGGTACCAAGATGGTGAAAGCCCCAACTACCCAGGTACTTACTACCGCTGGCAGCCAGAGCGGTAACTCGACCCTGGCCGGGCCGGGTGGCTACTGTCTTTGTCCGAAATGCGGCACCCAAATCGCGCACGAAGCAGGAGTGCCGTGTACAGAGGTGGCCTGTCCCAAGTGCGGCACCTTGATGGTAAAAGCCCCAACGACCCAGGTACTTACTATCGCCGGTAGCCAGAGCGGCAACTCGACCCTGGCCGGGCCGGATGGCTACTGTCTTTGTCCGAAATGCGGCACCCAAATCGCGCACGAAGCAGGAGTGCCGTGTACAGAGGTGGCCTGTCCCAAGTGTGGCACCTTGATGGTAAAAGCCCCAACGACCACCGTAGCCGGTACGACGCCCACCGTTGCCATCGCTATTGCCGGAAGTTCTGCGGACTCGAGCCTGGCGCCATTTGAAAGTGCGCCGAACTACGTATTTGTGGACCTGTCGACGGGAACGGCGCGAATTGTTCCAAACCCGAATGCGGGTGATGAAACAAACGTGGGATCTAAGACTGCGGAGTTCCTGGTAGATCGCGGCGCGGATTCCGTCATCGCGAGCATTTTCAGCAATGCATCCCTGAACGCCCTTGCCGATCTCAGGGTAACCACCCTCACCAGTGTGCTTGGCTCGCTCCAAGACGCACTGAATTACTATATCAACATGTTGACGAACAAGGCACCCGGCCAACAGATACAACAAATAACCACTGATCCCGTCACCACAAAGACGCAGGAACAAGAAAAGACGCAGGAAGAAGAAGGGAAAAAGTATGGTCTGACAAAGGAACGGTCAAGCACCAAGACCAAAGGGGAAAGCTCGCTATGAGGCTAAAGTCCTGTCATGTCTAACGTATTGAAGAAGAGAATATTATTGTTTCTCATAATAACTGGTTTTATCGCATCGGCAACGATGGTGGCGATAGCCATGTCATTCTGTGAACCCGCGTCAACAGACGTGCTCCTCCTCGGCAAGGCTGCTCAATTGGCATCGGGCACCACATATTTCACCGTCATTGAAGGCGTGAAGGCGGCGGTCGTTACCTTGACTGTATCTGGCAAAGGCCCCCCGGTCCCCCTGCCGGGCAAACTTCCGGAGACCATGACTTTTGACGTAGCGCGCACCGGCGAAACCGACGTCCGTATCGGATGCGGCCTCATTATTGATCCCTCAGGATATATCCTGGCGAATCTACATACGGTGAACGACGCAATGAAGATCGAGGTTCAAATCTACCGCATCCGAGACAAGGCCTACGCAGCCCATATAGTTGCGACCGACCCAGTATCCAACCTGGCCCTCTTAAAAATTGATCCTCCGTATCTCTTGCCGACCTGTCAGTTGGGGAATTCCGATTTGATTAAGGCCGGCGACGTGGTTATGGCGATAGGCAGCCCTTTTGGTCTCGAGTACTCGGTGACACGCGGCATCATCAGCAGCGACCAGCGCACAATCACGGTGGAAGGCCGCGAATTGGCCGGCATGATACAGACCGATGCCGCGATCAATCAGGGAAACAGCGGCGGGCCGCTGGTGGATTCAAACGGTGTGGTTGTCGGTATAAATACGGCCATCCTGACCCCTACCGGCGCGTACGTGGGAATGAGTTTTGCCGTGCCGATCAACAAAGCAAAGAAGCTGCTGATGAAAACCAAATACTCAGGTGTCTAGCGATGCAATTCCATGCGTCTTGAAAACGAAAGGCGTGGGTGTATAGCCCCGGCGTACGGGGCGTTGTCCACAAACAAATAAAGGAGAACAGGTTATGTCAGCAAGTTCGATTGTTACAGCTAGTAGAGGCTATGGCGTGGCAGACGGGACAGGACCGCTTCTGCTGCATGTCACATCCGTGCCGGCAGCCACCGCCGTCACCACCACCACCACGACTGCCGTTACGGCCGGTGGGGTCGGGAAGGGTGTTTGCGCCGTCTCGCATACGGCCATCGGCACGAAGCTCGCCCTTATCGGATGTACAGCAGGCGCCAGCACAGTCGTTGGTTTTCTCCTGCTTACTTCCATTGTCATCGGCATGGGCTACATTGGGTACAAGGCCGTGGAGGCCGTCGGCAACTTGGACAAACCTGTTGAGGTGGATGCGTGAGTCTGGCAAACTCTCCCATTGAACATTACATTCGGCCATTCCTCGTTGGGTGCATGTGCGTCTTGGTTGCGACCGTCGTCGTGTGGATGATGTGGTCCCGCTTGACCTTGAGAGACCGCCTGCGGGTAGAGCTTACTGATTCGGTAACTGTTCAACCTGTTACGAAAAGCCCGGATACGACCGGCGCGGCGGTTTCCTGGGTTCATTTCGTATGCGTTTGCCCGTCATGCGGGACCACGGTTACTCAAAGCAACGAGGCCAATTGCGCAAAACTGTTATGTCCCTTGTGTGGCGCCAGGATGGTTCGCCCATGGTCGGTCCATGCCTGGCGCGAACTCGTGTTTAGACCCCTTGTCATCGGAAGCCTCATCGCCGTTTTCGTCGTGTTCATAATGCACTATGTGGTCTGGGGTCCCAAACGCCTTGCCGGCAGCCACCTCTCCACTGTCAAGCGTTTCAGCCCCGGCGAGACAGTCGCCCATTTCCTCGTCATGTTCAGTTTCCTCCTATTGGCCATCACGGGAATGACCGGAATCATTGGACCGGGCGTCAATATGAGCACCTCGCTCGGCGGGGATTCCTTCCTCATTCTTCACTATATTGCCGCGGCTATATTCATGTGCGGTCTCGTCACGCTCGGGATGCTGTGGGTTCACGACTGTCTGTTCAACAAGGATGATATGGAATGGCTACGCGGCGCCGGAGGGTACTTCGGGTACAAAGGACAAACACCTGCGGACCGGTTCAACGGCGGCCAAAAGGCCTTCTACTGGTTTGTGGGCATCCTGGGAATCATTTTGATGATCACTGGGTACATGAGGCTGTTCCCCGTCCAAAGCCGCACTACCCAGCAGGCCGCATACATGATACACGACGCCGCCGCGCTTATCCTCATTCTTGCCGTATTGATTCACGGCTACCTTGGCACAGCAGCCAATCCCGGGTCGTGGCAGGCGGTGTTCTCCGGATGGGTCACCGAAGAGTGGGCTAAGACACACCATCCCAATTGGAAGTACGAACTCGAGGTTCCCAACCATTCTAAAGGCCTGTCCATTATGGAAGCCGGACCGTCCGTCAATGAAGAGATGTAAACAGGAAGATCAGGAGACCTTGGTATCCATGAGAGAACCGTTTCAACTGAAGATCAAACGTCAGCCGTTTCCTCCCCATTTCGTTCTTCAACTCGATGAACTCGAGGTCCCGGCCCGTGTATCGAAACTCAACGAGGAGTGCGTCGTTGCCCATATCGAAGGGAAAGGGGCTTATACAATAGATATCCGCGGCGTTGGATTCTTCTTTGTCGAAAAAATGGCCGAGCCGTACAAGAACGGCCCGGCTCCCCCAAGCGTCGAAGGTTCTGTTTTGAGAACAATTATGAGAACGGCAGTCCGGACACTCGGCGAGCATTGCGGCGATGTAGCCGCCGAACTCACCCTGCTCCGAGATGCCTTTTGGCCATATGTTAACGAAAAAAGAGGAGAACAGGTATGACTCTCGCACCGTTTGTGTTGGGACTTTTCTTTGGAACTATCGCCACAGTAATCGCGCGCCAGAAAGGACGCAGCGAGATCCGCTGGTTTCTGGCCGGTTTCTTTCTGCAGCCAATCGGGCTCATTGTCATATTTCTCCCGGCGATGCCCAGGGCGGGTGTTATGAAGAAGTGCCCAAAATGCGCGGAAATCATCAAAGCAGAAGCCTCGGTCTGTCGGTACTGCGGTAGAGAACTTGCCCAATCGGAGGGTGTCTGAGATGAATAAATGGGTACAGTTACCATTTATTTCTAGGAGGATGGAGCCATGACGAACGAACCACAATATGACCCGTATACCATACGGTGGCTATCCAGACATGTGGGCGCTTTTGTTAGAGAAGCGGTAACGGCAGGCGTAGGGATTCTTGATGCGTGTGAGAAAAGCGGCAAGGCGGCTGGCGACCTCATCACGAAATATTCCAAGAAGTTTCAGATGCCGCCGAATCCCGTCTCGCAGCCTCATGTCGAACCGCCTGTTTTCGAGCCTGCCGAAAAAGCAGAGAGCGAACCCGTGTCGGCCCAACCGCCACTCGCCGAGGAAGAGCAGTCCGTCGAGAAAACGCCTGAGTTTCACGTTCAATCCGAACCGCGCACGTCAGTATGCGAAGCCGCCCCGGAATCCTCTGCAGAAGATCCGCCTCCCGCCGAAAAAGAAGAGAGCGAACACGTGCCGGCCCAACTACCACTCGCCGCGGAAGAGCAGTTTGTCGAAAAACCGCCCGAGCCTCACGTTCAATCTGAGCCGCGCACGTCAGTAAGCGAAGCCGCGGCGGAGTCCTCGGCAGACGCTCCCCCTGCTTGTTCGAGCGAGGAAACAACTTCGCCCGATGCGGAACAGCAACCTTCGCGACCCAGAAGAAGGTGGAGAAAAGATAACCAAGGAGATACTTATGCTTAATATTTTTGTAGTCCTGTTGGCTGGAATGGTTGCGTGTGTCGTTGCGAAGAAGATTGTCCGAAAGAAATACCCGGACGGAATGGACAGGTTGTTCGCGAAGGCGTGCTGGGTCGCCTCCGAAGTCAAGGAAGACTTCAAGGATGGATACCGCACCACCGCCAAGACCAGAGAACCATTTCGAGATTAAATGCGATTGCTTCGTCGGAAGCCTCCTCGCAATGACCGAGGAGGACGGCCAAGAACTGAGGCGATGCGAAACCGTTGGGTGGCGCCCGTCCGCAAGGGGAACTGTCAACCGACCGCCTACTGCGCCCCTGGCCGGGCCAAACTATCCTGTCTTGGGCAAGATTAAGAGAAGAAAGAGGACCACTGCAATGGCAGAAGATTTCGCGGAATGTATCATCGTGGGCGCAGGCCCCGCGGGTAGTGCCGCCGCACTGACCCTTGCGAAATCCCGAGTCAACGTACATGTCCTCGAACGCGGCAACTCTCCGGGGGCTAAGAATGTTTCAGGTGCTATCCTTTACGCCAATGCACTGAACGATCTGATCCCGGGGTTCCGTGTCGAGGCGCCCATCGAGCGTACGGTGGTCAGACAACGGTATTCGTTTTTGACCAAGGACGCCGAAATGAGTGTCTTCGACCTTCATACAGACCAGTTCAAACACACTACTATGCACAACATGTTCTCTGTGAATCGAAGATCATTCGACAAATGGTTTGCGGATCAGGCGATCAAGGCCGGGGCCACGTATCACACCGGAATCCTCGTAGACAAACTCATCCAGGACTCACAGGGCGTGGTCATCGGCGTCGAAACCTCCCAAGGAACCCTCCGCGCTAACGTCGTAATCCTCGCCGACGGCGCCAACTCGATTCTGAACAGACACAATGGCCGCAGCAGGCGTTCGCACGCCACCACAATGGGCCTCGGTGTCAAAGAAACCATCCGGCTCCCGATTGGGAAAATCGAGGATCGTTTCAATCTCGAACGAAACGAGGGCGCCTCGTTCAAGTATCTCGGCGAGCCGGTCCAGTATTCACCCGGCGGGGCCTTCATCCTCACCAATAACGAAACCCTCTCCGTGGGCGTCGTGACCCGCTTGTCCGACCTATCGGATAAAGGCGTAAGACCCTATGACCTCCTCGATGCCTTCAAGAACCACCCCCGGATCAGAAGACTATTGGAAGGCGGAGTTTCTGAAGAATACTCCGCTCATATCCTGCCCGAGATGGGATACGACCATCTGCCACCTTTGACCAGCGACGGTCTTCTGGTCGCTGGCGATGCTGCCGGGCTTCTCAATGTCCTGTGTCACGAGGGAATGAACCTTGCCATGGCCTCCGGATTGATGAGCGGATTGGCCGTACTCGAAGCCAACAAGCACGGCAAGTACTCGAACAAGGTTTTGGGCATCTACGGAAAAATGCTCCACCAAAGCTTCGTATTACAAGACATGAAAACGGTCAGGCACTTCCACGAACTCATGAAAGAGAAACCAGAGTATTTCAACGAATTGCTCAAGGCGGCCGTACAGTTTGCCACGGATGCCACATCAATCACCGATAAGCCCAAGAAGGAACAAATCTCGCGGGCCTGGCATGATTTCACCGCCACCTGTGGGTGGGGAACACTCACCAAAGAAGCCTTCAGGCTATGGAAATTCCTCCGATGACCAATCTATACACAAACCAACAATCCTCAGACTGCCGGGTACGCCTCAAACTGTCCACAACAAAATTTTCGCCCCATACAGACAGCCACCTTGCCGTCCGAGATCAACAAAAATGCCAAGGTTGTGCGTTAAGACCCTGCGTGAATGTCTGTCCGGCAGGTGTATACACCTATTGCGAGGATCGAGGGTTGAGCATGGCGCATCAGAATTGTCTGGAATGCGGTTCGTGCAAGATTGTGTGTGAGTTCGACAATATCGATTGGAACTATCCGCCAGCGGGGTTCGGTGTCGACTATATGTAGGGATGAAGTCAATGGCAACCAACAATCAATATTCCTCGGGCAAATTCCTCGCGGTCTTTCGGCTCGCGGGCGCGTTTGTTGGAAGTACGGTTGCGGTATTTGCAGGCAAGAAGGCTACCGAAACAGCAGTAAAATTCAGGGAAGAAGCCTTTTCAATTCTATCACAGACTCTTGGCCGGCCTGCACTACCCAAACCCACACGCGCTCCGCACTTGGCCAAACCGGTTCCATCGAAAACGGTCGGCGATTTCGCCGTCATTCCCGCGATAGCGGGAATCCAGGGAGAGGTAGAGTTCCTTGCAGACAAGGCGCAAACCCTGCTGCCCGCACCCGAACCCGAGCCGGAGCCCGAACCGCCCTTGGCCGAAGCAGTTTCATGGAAAACGTCCGACGATGAGGTAGAGTTCCTTCCAGACAAGACGCAAACCCTGCCACCCGAGCCTGAGCCCGACTGGATTCCCACCTGCGCGGGAATGACAGCGGTGGCGCTGCTCGAACCCGAACCCGAACCCGAACCCAAACCAGAACCAGAACCAGAACCCGAACCAGAACTTGAACCCGAACCCGAACCCGAACCCGAACCCGAAC
>CAIYET010000049.1 GCA_903925285.1 Candidatus Hydrogenedentota bacterium
AGGCTTCAGGGATTCGTAATCTCAAATCTCAGATCTCAAATCCGATATAGCAGTTCCTGAAGCCTGAAACCTGAAGCCTGAACCCTGAAGCCTCGCGTAGGGTATCGGGTCGGTTGCGCCAACGGCTTCGAAGGCATGCAGTCGTTCCACACAGGTCGGGCACGTGCCGCAGGCGCGCTCACCGCCGCGATAGCAACTCCAGGTATGCGCGAAATCGACGCCCAACTCGATACCCAGCCGCACCGTTTCCGACTTACTCATGCGAACGAACGGCGCGTGAATGATCACGCCGTCGCGACGGTTCAGTGCGAAAACGCGGTTGAGGCGTTCGACAAACGCGACCGTGCAATCCCAGTAACCATATTCGTCCTGTGCCTGCGCGCCATAGAACACGTCGCGAATCTTATGGGCTTCGGCATACGCTGCCGCCATCGAAAGCAACATCATGTTGCGATTGGGGACATACGTCGGCGGTTGCGTCAGGTCCTCGGCATCAAGATCCGCGAGACTGGGGACCTCCGCCCCGCCCGCGATAAGGGCCGATCCGCCCTGAAGCACCTCACCCATAAACGATATATCCAGCACGGTGTGTACCGCGCCAAGCAGGAACGCCTGATAGGCCGCGCATTCGAGCTCCTTGACGTGGCGCTGGCCGTAGCAAAAGCTAATCGCATGCAGCGGCCCTCGGCCCAATTCGCGCGCGGCGTGATGTAGCAACACCGTCGAATCGACTCCGCCGCTCAATAGAATTACCGCCGACTCGAGTTGTGCTCCCATGGCTACGGTTCGACGCCTTCCTGTTGCTTGAGGAACGCGATCGCCTCGACAATATCCGCCACGGGGTCGTCGCCGCATTCACGCTCGATAGTCAGATAGCCCGAGTAGCCGATCGCGCGCAACGCGGCCAGATATTCGGGGAAATTCACGTCTCCCTTGCCCAGCGCAACTTCCTGCGGTTCCTTTCGGATGCCGTCCTTTGCGTGCGTGTGTACGATGAAGTCGCGCAACACCGCCACGTCGCCTATTGGGTCGAAACCCGACATACACAGGTTCGCAGGATCATAGTTTACCTTGGCGCCGCCGCTGTTTACCGCCCGCAGAAACGCCGCAAGGCCCTCGCCCGATTCAGGACCGGTCTCCGTTGCGAAACAGCAGTCCCGCGCCGCCGCGTACTCGGCCACTTCGCGAACCGCCCCAACCAACGCCGCGTACGCCGGGCCGTCCCTGTCTTCCGGTACGAGGCCGATATGCGTCGTCAAGATCGGCGTATCGAGATCCACGCACAGGTCGAACATCTCCTTCGTGTGCGCGATACGCGCGTCGACTGTCGCCGGATCCGCGAACCCGCCGATGTCGCCGCACAACGCCGCCCGCTCGATACCCAGCGACGCCATGTAGTGGACCAACTCCTGGCGTCCGCTCCGCGAAAGGTTACGCGGGTCCAGTTCATTGTTCGCGACCCAAAGCTGTACGCCGTGCGCCCCGATTTCCTTCGCCTTGCGCAACGCTGCCTTCATTTCCAACGGCAGCGACGCTGTGATAATCCCAACCTTCATGTCATGGCCCTTTCCTAGATTTACTCATGGCGCAACTTGGATGCAGTTGCGCCCGGCCGCCTTGGCCGCGTACAGCGCCTTATCTGCGGATGCTATGATTTGTTCGATGGTTGCGCCATGGCGCGGCCATTCAGCGAGCCCCTGGCTGATACTCACGTGGAACGTCTTGCCGTGGAAATCGAACAGGCGTTGTTCGATGACGACGCGGAGGTGTTCCGCGACGGCGTGTGCCTCATCGAGCGGCGTCTCCGGGAAAAAAATGATCGCCTCGTCGCCGCCGTAGAGTCCCGCGCGGTCCTGCTCACGCAACGCGTGGCGGATAATCGAACCCATTTCGCGAATGACCATGCGGCCCGCCAAGTGTCCGTGCGTGTCGTTGACCTTCTTGAGACCGTCAAGATCCGTCATCGCAAGTGTCAGCACGCGCCGCGCGCCCTCGCGATGGAATTCCGCGTCGAGTTCGAGTTTGAATGCGTCCATCTTGAACAGGCCCGTCAACTGATCGTAATGGATCAGCTTGTGCAGGTCGTTATAGAAGCGGACATCGGCTTCGTCCTGCAGCAGAAACTTAAACAGAACGTCGCCCATCTGGAGCTTGTCGCCGTTCTGCAGGCGCGCCGTTTGGATCGGCTCGTCGTTGACCAGCGTGCCGTTGCTGCTTCCGAGGTCGGTGACCATAAACTCGTCGCCGTCTTCCGCCGAGACACGCACGATGCGCGCATGTTCGCGCGATACCGACAACGCGGCGATGCGCACATCGGTCTGCTGGGCGCGCCCGAAGACATACGAGTCCTCGATTAGCGCGATCTCGTGGCCGATTTCCCAGCCCGCCAGTACGACCAGCGCCGCCTTGCGAACGGTCCCGGTCTTGTTCACGGCGGTCCCGCCCAGCATCATTGTCTGGTCGTCAAGATTGGTCCTCGTGGTATCGTTCATGCGCATGCTAGCAACTCCCGTTCATATGGTAGCAGGGACTCATGTCACGCGCAAGGATTTCGGCCCCAGGGCAAAAGAGTCTAATTTGTGCTGAAGACCAGGATTGTATATCGGAGGCACAAGGCCGCCGCACACGCTTGCGAGGCGGTACTTCTCAAATGGTAATAACGCGTCTTGCTCATCGTCCCGATGCGTCGCGAATGGCGCGTAACGGAGGCATGCCGAAGGTTTCAAGCGCCACGGTGCCATTGGGACGGATCACGTAGGTGGTCGCGTGGGCGGGGGCCTTGCCCGATACCACCGGAATAGCGGCGCTCGGCGGGGAAAATGGGCCATCGACCATGAGGGCAAAAATGATTTGCTTGTTGGGAGAGACCGTTTGGGCAGCCGTCAACTCCTCGATTGCCGCTGTGGCGCCCGCCGATTCGCAGTAGGTTGCGACAACCACCGCATGTTTGCGCTGGTCCGCGCTAGGCATGGCGCCGGCGAGGACGCGCCCCTCGTGCCAAGGCAGAGGCTTGTCCTGAATGGACGCGCCTTCCAGGCGAGTGGAGGCCGTAAGGTCGCCCAATTCGATGTCCGCTCCAGGTTTGGCAAGTAGTTCGAGCGGCGTATCCGGCGGCCCGGTCTTGTCATACGCGACGACGTACTGTGGGACGTCCGGTATGACGCTCGGCCAACGGTAGTTCCCCTGCAAATCCGTTACCACGCGCCACAACCAGCAGCCGTCCTTGCCGAAGGTACCGGCGACGGTCGCGCCGACGACGGGTGTGTGGTTTTCGGCGATAACGCGTCCGCGGACCGTGGCCAGCGGTAGGAGCTGAACACGGGCTGGGCCTTGTGCATCGCCATTGATTGCAAAGAATGCGCCCAGGGCCTCTTTCGGATGTTCCGCCAACCCCAGCGCGGCGCCATCGGGAGGCAATGAAGCGAACCGAATGGTCGCGCGTCCCTGTGCGTCGGTAACGCGCCAGCCGAGCTGTTCCGGGCGTACCATCGAGATCACGACGCCCGGTGCGGGTAGCCCTTGCGGGTCAAGCACCTCGACGATGTAAGAGGGAATGGGCGCGAGCCAAAACGTGGGGAGGAGGGTATCCTTGTTCGCGACCACGTTAATCCGCAGGGCGGTCTGTTCGGGCGGGAGGTATCCCGGCGCCGTGTCGATCCGGACGAGGTTCTCGCCCTCCATCGCCGAGAGCGTAAAGTCGCCATCGGGCGAAGTTCGGACCAAGGACGCTGCATTGCCCTGGGTGTCCAAAGCGATTCTCGCGCGAGGTATCGGTTTTCCCGTTACGGCGTCGAAAACCTTTCCGCGGATGCTCCCTGTGCCTGCGACATAGATCATGATATTAATCCGAGGTTCGGCGCCTGTTACAGGGAAGCGTTCCCATCCGGCGCTACGATACCCGCCACCGACGGCTTGATACATGTAGGCGCCGGGTTTCAGCCGAACGGCGAACGTACCGCTGCTGTTGGTTCGGACGATGGCCGTGTCGTGCGGCGGTTGTGCGTTCCGAATGATGACGGGAATGTCCGCCACGGGCTTCTTAGCGTCGCGCAACTGGACGGTGTACTGGATAAGGATGCCGGGGATCAGTGTGATTTGGCAATTGCTATCGCCGACCGCGATGTTCTCGACGGCTTCCTGAGCGTAGTCGGGATGACTGACTTTGAGAGCGACTGCGGCGCCGACCGGCATGTTCGCGATGGTAAACGCGCCCGCTGCGTCCGTGGTGGGTTCATCGAATCCAAGGCCGCGCAGTTTGGCCATCGGAAGTCCGACTTTCGATGAACCCAGCAGGCCAACACGCGTAATGCGCGCGCCTTGGATGGGACGTTTCTTGGAGTCAAGGACCGTTCCGGCAACATTGCCAAGGGTACTCAGGCGGAGAACAAGTTCCGATATATCCGGTTCCGTGAGGAGGTTCACAGTCACGCCGCCGAAAGCGACGCCGTCGGCGATGGCAAATACGCCCACGACACCCGCATTGGACGCGTCCGCCGTCACATTCTCGAAGCGAAACGCACCGTCGGCGCCGGCGTGCGTTTCCAGTAGATTGCTCGCCAGTCCCAACTCCACGAATACGCGCGCGTCCGCCGCTGGTTCGTCCTTGCCTTTCAGGACATGGCCGGAAACTGTATCGCCATTTGCGGCGACGGCCAGCGCCATGAGTCCGATTCCCACCATCCAGGACTTCATACTTCTTTCCTCCAGGTCGATGCGTGTCAGGCGAGCGAGCGCCACGTCCGTTCCAGTGTGATCGCGACGAACAGCGCCGAACGCCGAAGCCCAGGGCAAATACGCAACGCCGCGCATGCTACGGGGCTTAGCCGACAGTATGCCAAAATGACGGTACGCCCCCAAGCTCGTTCGCGCAGATATGTGTCTCGAAATGCACGAAAATACTTCAACGATCCTTCAAGAGATGTTCCGCTCGATAGCGACGTCAGAAAACAAGAGTCATTGTTCCAAGAGCTTCCTGCGCTTCCCGCCAAGACGGCCATGAGTGCTGAGATAATCAACACGAGAAATTGCGGGATGCCGTGGAGACCGTTGGGATCGGTTGGAGTGATAACTGTGCCACCTTCGCCCTCGCCCTCGCCCTCACCTTCGCCCTCGCCTTCGCCTTCGCCCTCCCCTTCGCCTTCGCCCTCCCCTTCGCCTTCGCCTTCGCCTTCGCCCTCACCTTCGCCCTCGCCGCTACTCTCAATATGTTTGTATGGAACGATAACGGAACTCGTCAGCAGGTCGGCTTCTACTATGTCTTCGCCAACCGCAATGTCTGTCGTGTCGGCGTCGTTCCATGCCCCACTGGCGGAGAACAATTCCAGACCCGTCGTGGACCTCATATCGAGGGCGCATGGATGCGTGCGCAATGCAAGATAGTCCGGGTTGACGACGCTAAGACCTTCCAGCGCGACATGGATGGGATTCGCGGCGACGCGTGAAGGGGCTGCCGTCGCAAAGGTGACGCCCGTGTCCGAACTGATAAGCACGGCCACTGCTACGTACATTGCGCCGGGCAGCACGTCGGCGAACGGTTCCTTGCCCATAAAGCCGGTCTCTTGCGCGCCGAAGAGCGTCTTCAAATTGTAGGCGACGAGGACCACGAGTATGCCCGATTCGTCAGATTTCAACAGCGTCTGAGGCATCCAGACCGTGACTCGCCGGGCGCTATTGGCCGGATCGGCGATCATGACGACGGCGGGAATGCCCGGTGGCGTCCCGTTCGCGGCAAGTCCTTGCCAGCGGATAGCCGTCGCAATGCGCTTTTCCCCGGTATCGGGCATAAACGCGCGTGCGAGCCAAGTGCATCCCGACACATTGAGCGTGAAGAAAGGGTTGTCCGGTAGGCCGTTAGCGTCCATGTCCGTGGAATTCGTAGCCTTGAAGAGAGAGAATTGCGTTATATCCGTAACCATTTCCGACCCGGCCCGGTACGCGATGACGCCCAACGTGTGAACGCCCACATTCATGTCGGCGAGGCGAACGGTAGTTACCGTGTAAGGCGGCAGATTCGACGTCCCGATGGCTGCGGAGTCCAGAATGAAATCCACCTTTCGGGTGTCGAGTGGACAGTCGGTGTCCACAACCATCGGCAATGGAATGCTTGCCGCGTCGGCCGTGGCAATCAGCGTGGTATACGGGCGCGGGAAAAGGATCGTGGTCTTAGTCAGGGAACACGTGGCTTTCGCGCCGTCCAGCGGTTCGCAAAAGGCCAAGCAGGTAAAGAGAACTACCACGGCCACCGGGGTAAAGTAAAGCGCGAGGGACACCTTCGGGCGCATCCCTCGCGTAAGGCGCTTTACGAACACGTGCAGACCGTCTTGGACGTCCAAAGTCCGTGGAGATTGCACCGAGCCACGGCGCTGATCACGGCCTCGCGGTGTGGGCAGATCAAGGTGAACTCGACTTCGGGCTGCATGATAACCGGGCTGAATTCGACCCGGCCGACGTACAGATCGTTGACGCGGAGTTCAACCCACTGGATGTGGTGATCGTTGGTATTTGGGTGCTTGCCACCGCCCACGTTGACGCGGATCTTGGAGGGTTCGCCGGGTTTCATGTCCGCCGGAATGCTAATCACCGGCCCATGTTTTTCCCCGACGGCCTTATCGGCGCTCGCGTCTTGCGTGTTCATTTTCCAAAACAAATCGGCCATGCTTCATCTCCTTCGTATGTTGATCGTTCCATCTCGAAAACCAGTCTAGCACAAACGATGTCGGTGCGTTCAACCACAGGATGACACAACGACACCTATCCAACATAACAATCGCGAGGGCCGTAACTTATTCCCACGTCTAGGTTACCTGCGTCCACTTCGTCCTAGAAACGGCAGTTGACCGACTGCCCAATCTAACATAAACGGCGTCAGCGTGATTCCGGCGGAACCGATGGGGGAAAGTTGGTGCTGAAACGCATGCGTGCGCGCGCGACTCTCAACGCGCATTCTCAGTCGAAGATGTGCGAAATCCGCATTACGAGACCGCCCATCTCCGTGAATTTCGTTTGCAGCGCCTTCGATGCGCTGGCTGCGAACGGCGCTACTTCCGCGCTTGTCGGCCATTCCATGACAAACATCGAACCGAAACCCTCGAACGCGAGCCGCACGGAAGTGGACTGCGGCGCCACAGCGGGTGCGCCCGCGAACAGATCGCGTTTTGCGAACAGGATCAGGCAGGTGCGCGAATACTTGCGCAACGCCTGTTGATGCTCTTCGCGCGCGCTGGATCCCACAATAATCTGCGCCGGCATGCAGCGGCCGCCCACGGGCGTCATGAGATAGATCTTCATGTTGCGCAGCCCCACCACATCGTATGCGATGCTCATGTCGGAAAACGCGGAACTCAGATGGCATTCGAATACGAGGAAATTTTGTGTAAGACGCGTCATCGCCGCCGCGAGTTTCGGGTCCACGGTTTCGCCCGCCGCTTTGGCCTGGATCTCGCGTTGCGACGTCACCTCCGAACCCAGCCAAACCCCATAAGAATCCGCCGAAAAGAGGTCCATGTAATGCCCGTGTGCCAGTTGAATCGGCGCAATGTACGCCGCCGGCTGGAATTCCACCGGTACCGCCGGCGCTTTCTTCGACGTTTTCGCTTTATGCTCGCCCGTTTGGCAGGCGGTCAGGGACAACAGCATCGCAAGGGCGATAAGAGGCCGAAGGCAGTGCGCGGCGCGAAGGGCGGAGGGCAAAGTATCCCCGGCACTCGGCATGCCACACCTTTCCAACCTATCTGAAACCCAAAATTTGCGATCTGAAATTCTCATGGATTGGTTCCCTTCGCGGCAGTCATGGGACAACCATACACCATAAGCCCCACTGTATCAGGAACTGCTCTAAAAAACAAAAATTCGACTTGGCGAAAAGGGTCATATCATGCGAGAATACAGTCGTAAGGCATACATGACCCCGAATAGGAGCCAACAGGAGACAACGGCATGATACGTATACCATACCGGCGTCCGGCAATACCCGGATTGATGTTGGCCGCGCTCATTTTCGCAGGCTGCACCGCGCCGCCGCTGCCGCCACCATCGGTTGCGGAACCGACGGTCGAGGAGATTGTCGGCGCGTTCCGGCAGGCGCTAAATCCCATCACATCGCTCCTGGTGACCGCGCCCGGCGTCGTCGGATGGGGCGAGAATGGACGCGGCGCTCCCGCGTTCATGACCGACGATATCGAGACCGCCGCGATCCGTAGCGTCCAGCAAGTCAAGGACAAGTACGCCGCCGGCGGGAACTACGCCCAAGCGCTCGGCATGGTGAGCGCCGAACTCGAAAAGGCCATCGAGGAAGCCGAGTCCCAAGTTCGTTGGCGCGCCATGATGGGACTCATCGAGACCTATGAATCCCTCAATCCGGGAACGCTCAAAATGGCCCGGCTCAAGCAACGCGCCCAACTCCAGTTGAACTGTCCGGAAGTGATGCTCAAAGGCTTTTTCATCGACAAGGAAAAAAGCGACACCTATGCCTTCTTCCACGTCATACTCCATCCCAGTAAGGTAGAGAAGAACGTCCAAATGCGCAAAGGCGAGGAATTCTGCGGGCTGCGTTTCGTCGACATCATCGGCAAGCGGCACGGCGCCGTTCTCGAATACCTGGCGGTTCCCGGCCAAACCTTCCGTGTCATGGGGCCCTAAGTACGCCTCAACACAAATAAGTACACAATTTCATTTTGGATTTTGGATTTTAGATTTTGGATTTGTCGCCCCATGCGATGGCCGTCAAAGCGATGCGGTGACACGCTGTAACGTTTTCATCCATACAACGTTATACAAGCATACTCCGATGTTCGCAATCCAAAATCCAAAATCTAAAATCCAAAATCGCTCGCGTTTCGATTTCGTATCTCCATTTGCGTTGAGCAGTACTAATGACTATTCGCCCGGGTAGTACGCTTCCTCGTGCCAGACCCGCCACATGAGTTCGTACCGTTCCAGCGGCAGGCCCGTGAATGCGCAATTGCTCGTCGAGAAAATGTACCCGCCGCCCGGCATGCCGTGCCGGATGCAATAGCGCGCCGACTCGATGACCTCCTCATCGGTGCCCGACGTCAACAGGCCGCAGTTGACGTTGCCGATCAGGCATACCCGGTCCCCATACAACCGCTTGACCTCCGCAATATCCACGTGCCCTTGCGGATCGAGCGAGTGCAACGCGTGCGGACCTGCCTCGACGAGTTGGTCGATGATCGGCATGATATTGCCGTCCGTATGCTTGATCGCATAAAAGCCCATGTCTCGGTAGCCCTTGCAGACCTGCGCCAGATACGGCGTGACGATATCCGAAAACATCGCCGGACTCAGGAACGGCTGCGTGTTGAAACAGTAGTCCGAACACAGCGCGAACCCATCGAGTCCGCCATGTCTGGCAAACCGTGCCGCGCGTTCGAGCACATCGTCCACGTTCCGTTGCGCCTCCACCTTCGCAGCGTCGAAATTCGTCAGCAGCCAGTCGGTCCACTCGACCATGTTCTCGCCATTTGGAATCGAATACGTCGCGTCACCGTGGAGCATCAGAAAGAAATCGTCCCCCGATTTTTCGCGCACCAGATCGATCAGCCGAAACGTCTCCTCCTCGCTCCCCGGATTCGGATGCAGAAAGATCGCGTTATGCTCATAACGCCGCGCCATCATGAGATACGTGTCCGCCATTTCATTACGATGAAGCTGCCGTTCACGTTCCGTCATCTGATCCCACTGATGATACACCCGCTGGCTCGGATGCATCTTGCCAAACGCCTCCATCGTGAGAAAAAAGACCAACTCGAAATGCGGCACACGACCAGCAATGGGCCGCCGCTCCAACGCGGCAATAAATCGTTCACGCGGTGTCATCCCAAATCCTCCAAAAGGGTACGAGGTCACTCTACCACGAACAGACGCATTGTCGCGAGGCGGAGGACCTGCTATACTTAACGTAGCCTCGATACGGGCGTGTTAGCCCATCCGGAGACGCAACATGCGGACTTTTACGGCGGTAGTGGAACGGTGCCCCGACACGGGGTTGTACGTCGGCTATGTCCCCGGATTTCGCGGAGCGCACAGCCAAGGTGAAACCCTCGACGAACTCCACCGAAATCTCGAAGAAGTCACTGCCATGCTCATGGAAGATGGCGAGCCTGAACTCGAAACGGAATTCGTTGGAACCCAGTCCATAGCGGTGAAGTGACGATGGGGAAGTGTCCGCCGCTCAAGCCGCGGGAAGTCGCATCGCGCCTCGAATCGCTCGGGTTTGTCGAGGTGAGGCAGCGGGGATTCCATAAACAATACCGTCATCCCGATGGGCGTTGTACGACTGCGCCGTTCCATCCAGGCAGAGACATATCGCCTATCCTGATCCGTCAAATAGCCGACGATATTGGGTTACCGGTCGAGGATTTTCTGGGAGGAAAATAGACCGTGTATACTTGCTCCATAGGAATCGACCTAAGTGTTAATGACGAGATTGTACGCCAAGTGACGGCAACGATAAGCGCCGAGAGGATTTTTATGTTCGGTTCGACTGTGACGGGGGAGATGACGCCGGACAGCGACATCGATCTGCTTGTTATTGCGCGCGGATACGAGAATTCGTGCGAAGAATGGGTGCGGGTGCGGGGGTTCTACGCAGCCACTCTACCACGAACAGGCGCATGGTCGTGAGCCGGGTATTGCCAGAACCTATCGCCTTTTCCTTCCCAACTCGACTCAAGTATACTTCCGGGACTTCAATGTTGCCACTGTAGCCACTCAGAAACCGGCGCCGAGGAAATTTGAACAGATGACCTCATCCATCATAGATGAACTGCGATTCTTCCAGACTGCTTGCGGTGACTATTACAAGACTGCACGCGAGGCCGCTACCGAAGGACGCAAAGTGGCTGGGTATATGTGTTCATATTCCCCCCAAGAACTGTTGCACGCGGCAGGATACTTTCCTGTGCGCATCATAGGTCGGCTTGGTGCAACACCGCGCGCGGATGCATTGATGCAATCGTTCATCTGCAGTTTTGCGCGCAGTACGTTCGACGCCGGTCTTTCGGGTGAGTTCGACTTCCTCGATATCATGCTCTTCGCGCACACCTGCGATACCATGCAAAATCTTGCCGACTTGTGGCAAAGCAATTGCCCCAGCATGAAGACTATCATCGCGTCGGCGCCAAACGTCCACGCCGGTCCGGCATCGATCGCATATTACAGAAAGGAACTCGGACGCGTCCGCAGATGTATCGAAGCCATTGCCGGCCCGATCACGGACGAGAAGCTTGTCGAGAGCATCCGCCTGTATGGCCAGCATTGCGAACAAATGAGAAACCTCTATGCATTGCGTCGCGCTTGCCCGCAGGCAATGACCGGGACAGAGATGATGTCTGTTATTCTCTCCTCTTTCCTTGTGACCAAAGAAGAACATTTGGGACACCTTATTGCTCTCACCAACGCACTGAAGAACACAAGGACGGACCTAATCTCGGACAGACCCAAAGTCATCGTGGGGGGGAGCGTCTGCCAAACGGCGGACTTTATTGCGGTCATCGAACGGGCCGGTTGCATCGTCGTGGATGACGATTTATGCATGGGGACACGCTCGTACCTGTTGCCGCCGTCGCCGCCGTGTACTGACCCGATGGATGCCCTCACGCAGACCTACCTGTCGCGTATCCCATGCCCAGCCATCCACAAACCCGGTTTTGATCCTGCCGCACTGATGTTGGAACGCGTCCAGCAAACCCACGCTGATGGCGTCGTATTCCTTATCACCAAGTTCTGCGATCCGTTCGGATTCGACTACCCGCACGTCAACGGGAAACTGGAAGCCGCCGGTATTCCCTCGTTAATGCTCGAAGTCGAGCAACACCTGCCCGTACCTGAACAGATGCGCACCCGCGTGGAAGCATTTGTCGAAATTCTGCTGGCCAAGAAAGACTGATGGATATGAGACTGTACGCCGGTGTCGATATCGGTTCCGCAACAGCCAAGGCCGTGCTGGTGGATGCTGATGGAATAATACGGGAGTATATCGTGGCGCCAAGCGGCGGCAATCTCAGATTAGCGGCAGACAGGGTGCTCGCCGGTGTCCTCGAGCAAGCGGGAGGCCGCCGGGCCGACCTTGGCGCGATCGTCGCCACGGGATATGGCCGCGAGAGCGTCGCCGACAGAGACAAATCCGTCACGGAAATCGCGTGTCACGCTAAGGGCGCGTATGCACTACATCCGGATGCCCGTGCTGTGATCGACATCGGCGGACAGGATTCGAAAGTGATCGCGCTCGATGCCAAAGGCGCCGTGCAGAAATTTGAAATGAACGACAAGTGCGCGGCGGGCACAGGACGCTTTCTCGAAGTGATGGCACGAACCCTGGAAGTGCCTCTTGACGACTTTGGACCGCGCGCGCACGCGGCCGACATGCCCGCGACAATTTCTTCGACCTGCACCGTTTTCGCTGAGAGTGAAGTGATTTCGTTGTTGGCCCAAGGGCAGAGCGTCGAACGAATTCTTGCCGGTTTATGCCTGGCAATTTCGCAACGTATCAATTCGTTGGCGTCGCGAGTGGGGATGACGCCGCGCGTCATCATGACAGGCGGGGTTGCCCGGAACACAGGCGTTGTACGCGCCGTCGAAAAGGCAATTGGGTTACCGATAACGGTACCCGACAATCCCCAGATTGTGGGCGCCCTCGGCGCGGCGCTCCTCGCGCGCATACACGACGCAAGACGACAAGCACCAGAGCAAGGATTCTAGCGATGTCAAGCCGTATAAGAACCAAAGTGACGGGAAAGCTCAAAGAGACCGTATTCGTCGGTCTACTTCGTGCCTCACTGGCCAAAAACAAATTGGAGCAGAAACTGAAGAAGGCGATCGGGAGAGGCGGCAAAACCGACTTGCCGAAACGCATACCCATTAAGGCCGCAGGCAAGATGAAGATGCTGATGGGCCGCTATTACGTTAAGGCACGAGTGGCTCAGGATGATCCCGAAAAGAAGATCGCTTGGATAACCAGCGGAGGCCCCGTCGAAATCCTCCACGCCGCCGGCGTGACACCCATTTACCCCGAAAACCATGCGGCCATGATTGGAACCATGCGCATGGCCGACGACACTTGCGGCGTTGCCGAAAATCGAGGCTACTCGCGCGACCTGTGCTCGTATGCCCGCAGTGACCTCGGTAGCATTTGGAGCGGTAAAAGCCCAATCGGCGGCTCGCCCCGGCCGGACTTTCTCGTCTGCTGCAACAATATTTGCGGAACGGTCATCAAGTGGTACCAACAGCTCCAGCGTATATTCGACGTTCCCCTGATTGTCATCGACGCCCCTTTCCAGTATGGCGAAGATCGGCCTGAGGCCATCGATTACGTCAAGGCCCAACTTCAGAACATGATGGATCAAGTCGGACAGATCACGGGAAAGAAGATCGAATGGGACACGTTCGAAGCGACTGCCCGCCGTTCTGAGGAAGCCATCAAACTTTGGAGATCGGTACAAGACCTCCTGGCCCACCAACCTGCCCCCATGAACTCCTTCGACACTTTTATCCACCTGGCGCCGATCGTAACGCTTCGCGGTACGCCGGAGTGCATCGATTACTACAAGATGCTCTATTCGGAAATCGAGGAGCGTGTTCGTAAAGGCGTGGCAGTAGTGCCCGGCGAGAAATACCGTTTAGGGTGGGACAACCTTGCCATCTGGTACAAGATCCAGTTTCTCGCCAAGAAATTCGGCGAACACAAGGCTGCATTGGTCGTGTCAACCTATGCCGCGAGTTTCGGTTATCAGGCCCCGTATCGCGATGAGAACGACATCCTGAGGTCCATGGCCGCCAGTTATATTGCAGGCTATATCAATCACGGCCTCGACTATCGGGAAAAGGAACTACTCGAAATGGCGCGGAAGTTCCATCTCAACGGATTCGTCATGCACTCGAACCGAAGTTGCCGCGCCTACTCCCTTGGACAGTACGAACTTGCTAAACGCCTGGAGCAAAAGCACGGTCTGCCAACGCTCATGATCGAAGGCGATCAGAGCGATACCCGCGCATGGTCCGATGAACAAGTCGCCACGCGTATTGACGCGTTTATGGAGATCATCACCTCGCGCACAACATGACAAACTCGTTTCTTCAGATTGCGAAACCCCACTTCCTGGTTTCGCACGCTGGTTTCAAGGTGCGCCAGACAATCGAAATGGGTCTGCACGGGAGCCATAGCTGCGAGGAAACTACTGCGCCTCGCCTCGCGCGTGCTCTTCGGCCCATTCGGCGATCTGGTCTTTGTCCAACTTCGGAAACAGGACGATGGGCGGTTTCAGGGGCGCTCCCGCGGGGAGCAGCTCCTTGGCCGCATTCCAGCCGTCGGGACCGCAGTCGGGCCGCCTTTCGGTAGCGTGACGCCGATGACGTCCGCGAGGACTGCCGCAGCATTCGGAAAGAATGGCGCGGAAGTGTTGCACGGCGCGCGCGCTCTAGGCCGCCACGTTCGTCTCCGCGGGCGGGAGGGCGACATATCCATTCTCGTCCGGCTCGATTCCATGCAGGGTTTTGTCGCTCTGAAATCTGAGATATCGAGGTCTATTTCGATCCCCCTGCCGTTGCCGTATCTGAAGAACCTGGCCCTTCCGTCGGTGCGGGAGGTTGTGAGTCCCACCCGCCGCCAAGGGCTTTGATCAGTAGGACGGTCGAGGCCATCCGCAGGTTCAGAATCTGTGCTTCGGATAGTTCGTTGCTTACCAGAGTCTGTTCCGCGTTTACTACGTGCAGGTAGTCGATAACACCCGTCCGGTACTGAAACTGCGTGAGTCGGAGGTACTCGCGTGCCGCGGCGACCGCTTTGGCTTGGGCTTCGGCTGCGTCGGCACGCATGTGCAGGTCCGTTAACGAGTCTTCGACTTCGCTGAACGCCTTCAGTACGTTGTTGCGGTACGTTGCCTCGAGTTCGTCATACCGCGCTTTGGCTTTTTGCAGGTTCGCCCGCAACTGTCCGCCCTTAAATATGGGAAGGGAAACGCTCGGACCGATGGACCAGACGTGATTCGTCCAGTCAAGGACACTCTTGATGTCGGCGCTCTGGAAACCCGCGGCCCCGGTGAGTCTTACGGTGGGGAAGAATTCCGCCTTGGCAACGCCAATCTCCGCACAGGCCGCAACGAGATTCTGCTCTGCCTCGGCCACGTCAGGCCGCTGTCGCAGCAGGTCCGAGGGCAATCCGGCGGGAATCGCGAGCGGGGTTGCGTCGAGGGGCCGAAGGTCCAAGGAAAAGTCGACCGGCGCGCGTCCCAGCAGGATGGCTATCGCATGTTCGAGGTCCGCGCGTTGCCTCTGGATATCCGCCGTCTGCACGCGTGTCGATTCCAGTTGCACCTTGGCCTGCAACACATTAGTCGCGTCGATCAAGCCGGCCTTATATTGGTTTTCCGTAAGATCGACCTGTTCTTGGTACAGGGCCAGATTCCGATCGAGGATCTCATGTTGGGTATCGAGCGAACGGAGATTGAAGTAGTTCCGGGCGAGATCGGCGAGAAGCGTCTGGCGAACCACCTCGAGGTCATACAGCGACACCCGTGCCTGCGCTTGGGCCGCTTCATATGAGCGGCGGACGCGCCCCCAAATATCGATCTCGTAGGAGAGGTCAAAGGGAATCTGAATGCGATTGCTTGTCGTTGCCGGAGTGCGAGAACGTGTCTCCGAAGGGTCTAACGTGATTACGGGTGAGAATGAACTCTTGACCGACCGTGCCGAAGCCCGCGCCTGTGCCACCCGCGCCATGGCCGCTTTAAGGTTTTGGCTGGCATCGAGCGCCTCCTCGACGAGCGCATCGAGCTCCGGATCGTTGAAAAGACGCCACCAATCCTTGCCGAGTCCAGGTTGGACCGCTTCCGTGGCCGTTTCACTCTTGTAATGTACCGGTGCATTCAGCGACGGGCGATGATAATCTGGCCCGGTTGTGCAGGCGGTCAGAAGCAATGTCAGCATAAGAGCGCCCGCCGCACAAGCCCATATATTTGCCCTATTGCACTGCATACCGCCTCCATCAGTCTTCTTGATTTTTTGAAAAAAATCATTCATGACGCAACGCCTCGATGGGGTCCAACCGAGCGGCCTTTCGCGCAGGGAAGTAGCCGAACACTATGCCGATTGCTCCGGAGAACAGGAATCCAACGAGAACAATCGGTGCATTGAATACAAATGGCACCTTAAGGGC
>CAIYET010000050.1 GCA_903925285.1 Candidatus Hydrogenedentota bacterium
CGCCATCTCCGCGATCAGCCATCCGTTGTCGTTGCTGGTCTCGAACATATACGACGGCCCGGACGTACCGCGCGCCTCGAAGTTGAGCAGCACACCGACGTCTTTGGCCCACGCATGTTCCGTAAAGCCTCGAGCGCCGCCGCCGCTCGCCTCCTCCGCGTCGGTAAACACCAAGATGAGATCGTTCTTCAACGGCATCCCCGCCTTGATCGCGCGCGCCGTTTCAAGCATGGCCCCCACGCCGCCGCAATCATCCACGGCGCCCGGCCCATACGGCACCGAATCATAGTGCGCCGCCAAGGCGAACGCCTTGGTGCTGGCCGTCCCGGGGATGCGCGCCAGCACGTTGAAATAGACACCCGACTCTCCGCCCGGATTGACGTATCTCTGGATCTCCGTGGGGATATCCATCGCCTTCAGTTGCGCGACGATATAGTCGCGCACCTTATCGTTGGCAAACGAACCGGCCGGGTGCGTAACGCTGGCCACCTGCTTGATGTGCTCGAGCGCGCGCGAGGCGGAAAACTCCGTCGGCGGCGCATCGGACGGTTTCGGCCGCGGCGGCAATTGGCCATAGATCGCGAGCAGGACCGAGACAACAATAAGCGCCAACACGGTTAGAGCAAAAAGGGCGGAAGTGCGGGCAACGAGTCCAGAAGGTTTTTCCGTCTTTGACATATTCGTAATCTCCATGAGTCGATTTTTGGCGATTCTAAAGGATTGAGCGGTTCACATCAATCCGCAATGTTGCGGACAAAGAAACCAAGAGACCGCCGCTCAGGATTCCGCACTCAATCGAGCATGGCTGCATGGACGCCCGCCACGGCGCCGGAGGCCCATGCCCATTGCAGGTTATACCCGCCGCTATCGCCGTCGATATCGAGTACCTCACCCGCGAAATGCACGCCGGGCGCCCGTTTGGATTCGAGCGTGGCAGGATCCACCTCGCGGACATCCACACCGCCCGCAGTAACTTGCGAGAACATCCACGACTGGGTGCCAAAGCACAAAATGGCCCACGCTTTCATGGCCGACGCAATGCGCACAATCTCGTCGCGCGACAAGTCTCCGCACGGACGCTGTAGATTTTGGACGCGCGCCACGAGCAGCAAGACCGGGATCAGCCGCTTGTGGACGAGTCCTACAAAGCTGAAATCGATGGGTTTGCGCGCATCCTTCGCAATGCGTTGCTCGAGCAGTGCGGCCAACGCATCAAACGACTGCGCCGGGAACAGGTCAAGCCGCAATTCCGTGCGGCGGCCTTTCAATGTGTGTTCGGATATTGCCCGGCTCAGTTGAAGGATTGCCGTACCCGAAATACCATATTTCGCGAAGAGGAGTTCGCCCGTCGCCGTACCCTCGAGCGTGCCGTCCACCCAGACCTCCGCCTTGCCCTCGATGCCGACGCCCGCAATCAGGTTGAGGTAGGGTGCAAGGAGCCGGACCTGGACCAGCGCGGGAAACGGCTCGACGATGGTATGGCCCAACGCTTGCGCGAGTTTGTACCCGCCGCCATTCGACCCCAGATTCGGCGAAGATTTCCCGCCCGTGCAAACTAACACGCGGTCCGCCTCGAAGGTCCGCCCATCCCCGCAAACGCATAGAAGCCTGCCGCGCTGGGATTGAATCGCATGCACGATGACATCGCAGACTTCCGTCACACACAACTGCGTCATCTCATAACGGAGTACGTCCAGCACACTCGAAGCCTGCCGACTCGAAGGGAACAGTTTACCCGCGTCCTCCTCCTCGACGCTCACGCCCAGCGAGTCGAAAAACGCCAGCGTCGCGTCGAGGCCGAACTGTGCGAAGATACCCTCGACGAACTCCGCACGCGCGCCGTGATAATACGTCGCATCCAGCCGCCGATTCGCCAAGTTGCAGCGCCCATTGCCCGTCGCCAACAGCTTCTTGCCGGCCCGCTGCATCCGCTCCAACACGGTGACGCACGCGCCGTTGCGCGCGGCCATGATCGCCGCAACCAATCCCGAGGCGCCGCCACCTATGATGACTACCTGTTTCATGAGGCATATGATACCACAGCATTGCGGTTCTGTCCCTGTTTCGCCGCAATCGCGATGCCAAAACGCACTGGCTAAAGCCAGTGGTACTGCGCGCCGTCGATTTATTCACAAGCTCTGAGGCCTTTCGGCGGATGCCGCGCCCCATGCCTACGTGCATGTAGGAATCACATCCGCGTAACCTACTGCGTGGTAGATTGGTGAACCGCACGAAACGCATTCGAGTGCCCGTATGCCGTCGCACACCCCTATTTTGCACCTTTTGCCTTCGAACGCGAGTCCTCTTGGACTTGGCCCGACGCTTGCTTAGAAGATGCATACGCTTCTGGGTGCGCCTGTATTGCTTCCGATAGCTCGCAGACTGCGGCGACACCTGTTGGCGCATCACATGGAGGAAAAAGCAAGGAGATTGGGAACATGGCGAAAGTCTGTGGGAAAACTCCGCCACCAATGATACGTCGGACGATTGTGCCACAGCCATCCCGTCCATTTGTTCAAGCATTCCATCCGTGGTATGCCCGATTTCGGGAGTGGAAAGGAGGGATGCGCTCGATATGGATTCGACGCTCCCGGGATACCATAGCGGTGCTATGTCATATAGGAAGTGGTGCGGGGATACGGCCTCGGGGCCTGGTCTTTCGCGAAGCGATGTAATAACAGGAGTATACATACATGCGTAAGTATATCGCAATAACGATTCTAGTGGCATTGGCAGTTCCAGCATTCGCGGATCTGCAAAACGTACAAGTCGGCGGCTCCATCGTCATCACCGGCAACTATTGGTTCAATCTGAAGAACTCGGGAGCCAACGATTTCAAGTTCGTCGAACAACGCACGCACCTCACCGTGAGTGCGGATTTCACGGACAACGTGTCTGCGTTTATCGACATCGACGATTACAGCGTGTGGGGCGAAGACTTCCGCTCGAATTACCTGACCGGCGTCGACAGCCGAGGGTCGGTCAATGCCGATAACCCGGTCCTCGGACCCAACAGCGATCCTGCGATCTTTCAGGCGTACATCCAAGCGAAGGATATTGGAGGCACGGGACTCCAGGCTCGCATCGGCCGCCAGAAGATCGAGCTTGGCAGCGGCTGGTTGCTCGGCGCCTCCGAAGACGGCACCTTCTTCTACGGCTATTCGTACGATGCCCTGCGCCTGACCTATGCGACGGATCAGTTTAGCGTGGACGCGATCGCCGCGAAGCTGGCCGAGAACAGTCAGAAGTTCGAGGACGGCGACCAGGACCTCTACATCCTGTACGGCAGCTATCTGGGCATCAAGGAAATTACCCTCGACGCATACTGGATGTTCCTGCGCGATGCCTCCAGCGATGGAATCATCGGCAGCCGGGACGTGCATACCTTTGGCCTTCGCGGAGCGGGAAAAGTGGGCGCGTTGGACTTCGAATCCGAAGTCGCCAACCAGTTGACGGAATACCTCGATCACTCGTCGGACGCGTGGGGCGCGAACCTCGAAGTCGGCTATACCTTCGACTGCAAATGGTCGCCGCGTCCCTTTATCGGCGGCGCCTATTTCGACGGCGTGGTCGAGGGCAAGCACGCGGCGTTCAACCGCCTGATTGCGGGCACGGAATACAGCATGTTCCTGGACACGTCGAACGTCGACCTGTCGAACGCGTACGTGGGCCGCGTCGGCGTGAGCGTGCTGCCCACCGATAAGGTGAAGCTGCAATTCAACGGCACGTATTTCGGCGTGGTCGAAACCTACGGCGGAAGCAGCCAAGCCGCGTGGGAATTGGGCTTGAACGGCACGTACTGTTACTCGAAGGATCTGACCCTCAAGGCTGGCTACGCCCATCTGTTCGCGCTGGACGCCATCAAGAACGGAACCGCCTTCATCACTGGCAACGGCTTGACGACGCCATCGATCCCACCCATTGCCGACGACGCGGATTATCTCTACATCTCGACATTGCTTAAGTTCTAGTACGTCTCGACCCCAAGGCCCTC
Organism: Candidatus Hydrogenedentota bacterium; assembly: GCA_903925285.1. GTDB lineage: Bacteria > Hydrogenedentota > Hydrogenedentia > Hydrogenedentales > SLHB01 > DSVR01. Next base: position 3,995 of record CAIYET010000050.1, read on the forward strand.
GCGGAACCCCGCGGGGGCCTTTTTGTTGGAATCTACGTGCTTACGGGGACACGATTTCAATCTAGATTCGGCAATTGAATCTCGGGGGATTCGTCGAAAGGGTGGACGAAGTGGACTTTGTGAACATAGTGGACGAGAATAGGATTCACCCAGCGGGTGATTTCCATTTGCGTCCACTTCGTCCACCCTTTCGACGAGCACCCATGGAATCCAACTGCCGAATTTAGGTTGAACGCTCACCTTGCGGGCGAAGCGTTGTTTGTCGCAGACGTCCCATGAATCCCATTCTCTAGATGCCCGCCGCAAAACATACGTTCGCGTAAGAACGACATCTTCGTAACTTACTATACGGTGGATCGGCGAGTCGCGCCGCACACAATCGCGCGCCTATATCTCGTCTCGTGCCCCCTCGCGACTCCCAATTCTACTCTGTTCACTACATAACACGGCTTCTTGCGGACTTGGCCCGATGCTTGCTTATAGCTTGCGGTAAGCATTACCGGCAGTTGGGTGAAGAGTAGTAGTTAGTTTAGTTTTTTGATTGTGGCATATGAGGAGATACAGATCATGCATGAGACAATTGAATCACCAAGTAGAATCTCCCGGTGGGGCGGGCGCTTGCGGGACTCCGAATGGCGCCGTTACGGTTATTTGCTATTTGTGGGCAAATTCCTGGGCATCGCGCTGACACTGTTCTTCGCCCGCGGCCTTCCAGAGCTTCTGGGCGCAAAGGCCTTCGCGGATGAAGTCGTTTTGAAAGGGAACGACATCGTCAATCCGGTAAACACGATGTGGACGCTAATAGCCGCGTTTCTGGTGTTTGGAATGCAGGTCGGTTTCACAATGCTAGAAGCCGGCTTCTGCCGATCGCGCGAAACCGTCAACGTCCTAATGGAATGCATCGTTGACACGTGCCTCTGCGGCCTGCTGTTTTACGCATTCGGTTTCGCGTTCATGTTCGGACGGGGCAACGGTTTCATTGGCTACCACGGTTTCATGCTCCAGGACATTCCGGCAACTTATGAAGCGACGGGAGTCTCTTTTCTCGCCTATTGGCTCTTCCAGTTCGCCTTCGCCGACACCTGTTCGACCATTACTTCGGGCGCAATGATTGGGCGCACGGGCTTCGTAGGCGACTTGATCTATAGCGTCGGCGTTTCCGGTTTCATTTACCCGATCGTTGGACACTGGGCGTGGGGTCCCGATGGATTCCTCGCTACAATGGGCAGCGCCGGCAACTTTCTACCGTGGGTCGGGACCAGTTTCCACGACTTCGCTGGTTCGACGGTGGTTCATACGATCGGCGGATTCATCGCCTTGGCCGGCTCAATCGTTCTTGGACCGCGTCTTGGCCGCAGATTCAAAAGAGACGGCGGCGGCCCGATGCGTCCCCACGACCTTACTATTGCAGCCAGCGGTGGTTTGATCCTATGGTTCGGTTGGTACGGCTTCAATCCGGGTAGCACGCTGTCGGCGATGGATTTCGAAGGCACCGGCCGCGTCGCCGCCAACACCACATTAGCCGCGTGCGCAGCCGGTCTTACCGCAATGGCCTACGAATACATCTGGACCAAGAACTGGGACTTGAGCTTCACGATCAATGGGTTTTTGGCCGGGCTTGTCGCAATCACCTGTCCGTGTTATTGGGTTAGCCCAACCGGTTCTATTGCAATCGGCGGTATCGCGGGAGTGCTCGTCGTTTTGGGCGTGGAGTTTCTGGAATGGCTGCGCATCGATGACCCGATCGGCGCTGTCTCCGTGCATGGATTCTGCGGCGTCTGGGGAACGCTTTCGCTGGGCCTGTTCGCAGTGGGAAAATACGGCGTATCGGGCGCGCTTGCACCGGACAATTCGGCTCCGGTAACGGGTTTGCTTTATGGCGGCGGCACGAGCGTGTTGCTTGCGCAGTGCATTGGCAGTGGAGTCATTATGGTGTCGACATTCTTGGTTGCGCTCGCGATGATGAAGCTCGTCAACGCGACCGGCCTACTGCGCGTCTCCAGAGAAGGCGAGTTCAGAGGACTCGACCTGTATGAGCATGGCATTAACGCGTACCCCGAATATGTTATCAGCTCGAGCCAGGGACACCAGGCCGGGGTGGAATAACAAAGAACAAGTCCGCAATACAATCGCCTCACAAGGGGGGCGTATATAGACCATTCGGTCCTATTGCGCCTCGTTAGCGCTACTCATGCACGAGCGCGCGCCCGACACTCTCCGGGCGCGCGTTTCGCTATTCACCGGCTCGATTATTGAAAGGATCTGTTTCAGGCAACTGAAGTAGATGCGTTCATTGTTCGCCAGTGACTTCAGTGCAGCCATATTTCGCCGACGCTATCTTCATCCGTTTACCTTGCGCTTCGCGCCATGCCCTCAGTGGAAACTGCGGACGAGGGAGCCGATCAGCAGATACCAGCCGTCGGCAAGTACGAAGAGGATGATCTTGAAGGGCAGCGATACGAAGATGGGCGGCAGCATCATCATCCCCATGGCCATTAGCGTACTGGCCACGACCATGTCAATGATCAGGAAGGGGATATAGATGATGAAGCCTATCTGAAACGCGATCCGCAGTTCGCTGAGGATAAACGCGGGGATCAATACGTGCGTGGGCACGTCATCGGGCGTATTGGGGCGTCCGCGCTTGGCAATTTCGAGAAACAACGCGAGGTCTTTCGCGCCGACTTGGCGGAACATGAATGTACGGAGCGGCTTGAGCGACGCATTCAACGCCTCGTCTTGCGAGGTGATTTCGCCGCGCATGTACGGCGCAATGCCCTTTGTATAGACCTCGTTGTACGTCGGATACATAATAAAATAGGTAAGGAACAGTGCTAGACCTATCAATACCTGGTTCGGTGGCGACTGTTGCGTGGCCATGGCTTGGCGCAGGAATCCGAGCACGACGATGATCCGCGTGAACGAGGTGGTCATCACCAATATCGCGGGCGCGAGCGAAATGACGGTGACGAGAATGACCAAGCTCAAGGTCGTCGGGAGTTGGCCTGGCGCGGTGGCGTTGCGCACGCCGCGCAACAGGTCCATCCCCGTGCCGCCGGCGTCGGTTTGTGCGAAAGCCGTCCCCGCCGTCACAACGATTGCGAAGAATGCGGCCCATCGCAAGATACCCTTCGCGCGCACGCTAAAGCTTTTATTCGTGCGAACCACGGGTGCGTCCCTCGATGTATTGCTGGAGCCGCAAGACATCTCTGCGCAACGCGTCCAACTCGGCCTCGTCCGAAGGCTCCGCAACGGGTTCGGGCTTCTCGTGTGCGTGGAGGCTGGCCTGCAATTCCGCCAGGAACGATTCCGCGTGCGCGGGTTCGGAGGCGGCGGACGCGATCTGCGTTACAGGGGATGCAGGCGTGCTCGGAAACACCGTCTCGTCGAATTCAGCGATGAGCGACATCGTATTGGGGGTCACGCCGACGATCAGCATCTTGCCGCCCGTGCGCACGTAATGCAGGCATACTCGAGGCGACAAATATACCTTGCCCGCCAGTTGTCCAAGATCCGCGCCCGCAAGCAACGGCACGCGCTTGCCCACGCGGCGCACCACGTACAATCCGGCGACGATGAGCGCCAACACGAGGCACAGGGAAGCCGCAGTACGCAGCATGTTGCGCGCCATCGACGGCTCTTTCGCGGTATCCGTTCGAGGCGTTTGCGGAAGGCTTGCCGCCGTATCCATCTGCGCTTGGACCTGCCGAATTTTCTCCGCCGCGTCGTCGTCGTTCGCAGGCGTCACCGGCGCCATGTACTTGGGAATGTCCAACGTCAGCGCTTCGGTCTTGTCGAAGGTCTGTTCGGACGGTTGCTGCGCCGCCGCGATCGCGGCAAACGCCACCAGTCCGGCAACGAGCCACACCTTACGCGTCA
>CAIYET010000051.1 GCA_903925285.1 Candidatus Hydrogenedentota bacterium
AGAGGGGAATGCCACTTGGCAGGGCTGCCGTGGTGTTCGGCATGATGAACCTGGTGCTGGCGGTGGCGGCCGGGTTCGTGTTGTTCAAGGAAAGACTGACCATCTTCCAGTGGGCTGGGGCCGTCTTGGCGTTGCTCTCGGGCGTGATGATGGAATGGTGATCAATGTTCCTGGTGGCTTCGTCTTGGCGAAATGCCTACCAACAATCGGTTGTGAAACTGCTCCGACACTTTGGGCACGACGTGTACGACTTCCGGAATCCTGCACCCGGAAACACAGGCTTTGCCTGGTCTTCCATTGACCAAAATTGGCAAAGCTGGTCCCCGGACGCATACAGAAAAGCCCTGGAACATCCGGTAGCTAAGGACGGGTACAGACTCGACATTGGCGCTGTTCGCTGGTGCGACGTTGGGGTGCTGGTGTTACCGTCTGGCCGTTCGGCATCGTGGGAATTCGGTCACATTATGGGGCAAGGGAAGCCCGGCGTGGTCTACATGCCGGAAGCGTGCGAGCCAGAGTTGATGTACAGCGAGGCTTGCATTTTGGTGTCCGAGGATGAACTTCGGACGCATTTTAACCCGTTTCGCACCGATTGTGCGTCAACCGGATAGGCATGCTTCTAGGCGAGCCATGGCGGCCTTGCAAATGTGGGACAAGGGGTGGCTTCCCGATCCCTTGATCGCGGACCACGTCATTGTCTCGAACGACACGAGCCTCTGTAGGGCATCCATCAATTCCGGCTTTGTGATCTTCGACCATCCCCAAGGACCATCATGGTCAACGAGATGAAGGCGCCAAATTGGGTGCTTGCAGTATGATAGTTGAGCAGGCTGTGGCCACGGACAAAGGAAGAACACAATGACAAACATCACCGTGTTCGAGAAGGTTGCATCGGGCCAGTACACTGCTGAACAGGGTGCCAAGCTAATGCTTGACTCCGACAAGTCCGAGCGAGACGCAAGGAAGCCGGTCTGGATGCCAAGGTATGCGTGGATCCTGACCACCCTTGTGGTCTGCCTAATCCTTTCAATTTTTGGGATCAGGCGCGACGCCTAAAGGCGACCAGCGATGTGCCCGCAGTGTGGGCACATCCCCGGAGCCGGATACCGTCCCGCCGTGACGTCATCGAACGGCACCCCGGCGAGACGGGCCACTCGCAGCACCAGCTCGGCGCCAATGGGTTCCCGGCCTCCCATCGCTTGGTCGCCATGAACGCGGACAGCAAGAAACCGCAGGTGGCAGCGGCGCAGATGTACTTTGCCGCAATCGCCGAAACGTTCGCGACCGTGATCGAGCATGCCGACGGCATCGAGCGCATCGCAATTCGAGACGAGATGAGTGACGGAATGAAGTCACTCGGCGGCACTGCCAAGGCCCACGGGGTCACAAACTACGCCTTCTTTCAGAACGCCGGATACCGCGGAATGTACAACATGGACCTCGCGCGCGTGTCTTCATTCAAAGGACTTCCGCATGGGGAGAAGTTGCTCGACAGGATGGGCAAGGTCGAACTAGCGGCCAACCTCTTCCGTATCACTCAGACAGAGGAGCGCATCAAGAACAAGAACCTGCGCGGACAGGTACAGCTTGAAAGCGCCGCTCATGGTGTCGGTCGTGAAGTCCGAAAAATCATGATCGACAACACCGGATCGGCACCGGAACACCTGGGACTTGCCCAGCCTATCAAGGACGTCAAGAAGGTCATCAAGACGACGAGCAAGCGGTTCAGAGAACTCGACAGCAAGAAGAAGCCCTAGCTCAATAATTCTGTACTCTCCTCCGATCTCCCACGCGTGATCCGTCACCCCCGCCGCCATGGCCGGGGTCACGCGTGACGGCTCGCCAGCCCGATGCTCTACCGCTAGAACAGCGACGGAGAACAGACACGGCCAGCGGGGCAGCGTGGCCAAAGTCGGGCCATTCCGCCCCCTTGCCGAATTGGCACGGACAAAATGCGCAGCGCCGCCCGAGGGTGCCGCGTGAGACTCACGCCGTGACCCGAGATTCGGGCGGACAGATGACGGGACGTCCGGAACCTGAAGCGGGGATGGCCGGAGAGCAGAAGATGTGTGTCATTTGGGACGAACCCGCGTGGGGGACGGCCCGGCGCGCCAGCAACATTCACCTCAGTCTTGCCGACAACGTGGCCATGATCTGTCATGTAGCTTCTGGCGATTTCCCAGGGAACCGCCCGGTCAAAGGCATGTCCTACAGCGTCATGGGATAGGCGCGCAAAATCGACATGTTACAAAGGATCACGGAACCCAGGTCCGTCTGGGAACATCAGTAGAGTGTTGATGTTCTTAGGTTGTGGACTATGATTGCCGATATATGAACAGCAAGAGGCTTGCATTTTGCGCTTGATCGCTAGACCGAACGATGAGAGAAGCACAACCCGAAACGGCATGCGGGTTCCCCTCTGCATTGAATCCATCCTAAACATAATGCACCGGAGGGAAGAATGTTAGCCAACCCACTCGACGCCGCGGCCGTGATCGAGACTGCAGATGAGGTGGCCAGAAGGCTGGATCTGACCGAAGCCAGGCTGGCTGCCGAGATGGGACTGGATCGGAAAAGGCTTCGAGCCGAACTTCTTCGCCAGCTTCGCGAAGATGAAATCGGTGAGTATGCCCACGGTGGATTGGTGGCCGACTGGCTCTACTATCGCACTGCTATAGCCGACTGGGCGGCCACGAGTTCGAGGTCGCCAGTGCCTGAAGAGGCACCGCCGCCAACCAAGTCATCAGATACTCCTACCTCACGAGGGCCGCATGAAGCGGCCTTCGCCGCATCTGGGCTCAGCATCGTCTTGGGCATCCTTCATAGGGGAGTTAAGTATATAATTCCCCTGGAAAAGGCCAGGAAGAACGCCATGGAGGGCCGCCCGATCGTTGCTCACAGAGAGAACGAGGGAAATTGACTGCCATCCCGGACATTATGATCCCATTGGATGTCGAGGGCGCGCGAAGCGC
>CAIYET010000052.1 GCA_903925285.1 Candidatus Hydrogenedentota bacterium
ACCGGCCGTCTTCAGACTGGCCAGCGTGTCGTCGAATCCGCGCGCCAAATAGTCGAGGGTGTGGTTGTTAGCCACGTTTACACATTCAACCGAACCAGTCTTTAGGATCTGGGCATATTCCGGCTTACCGCAGAACCGGAAGAGCTTCTCGGCCTTTTCCGTTGCTGTTGTTAAAGTGGTCTCCAGGTTCACGATTGTGATGTCGTCATGCTCGAAGATGGGCTTCACAGCCTGAAGAAAATAATCGGGCGAGTTGTCATGCCTTGCATACTGCTCCGGAAACGAATTTACAGACGAAAACGACTCATCCGTGCCCAGCGTGCAATCTCCTGCGGCTGTAATTGTAACATCAACCGCTGCAACTGAACTTGGACTGCCGACGACCACTGCCGCCAGTATGAGATATGCAATCTCCACCGCCACGAATTACGCAAATCCTTCTGTCCCGATCCAGCGGGAATCATCTGCCCGATGAGAGTTCTTGGGGAGGACGTGACACCAATTGCCCCTCTTTTCCAAGCCCTTTACCCCTCGTCTGATGAGCCTAACCGGGTTATCCCTTGGCCGGTTCTTCAAAAGCGAGAACAGCTTTCATTATTACTCAGCAAGTTCAGGTTACCATAACGATCCATCTGGTGCAAAATCGTTCCTGCGGCCACCTTCCAGCCGCGCCCGTCCTCAGTTCGCCTTCGCCGCCATCATCCCCGAATCTGGTATCAGCGAAAACGGTGTCGAACGTAATGCGCGTAGCGCGGCCAAATCCGCCTACGCAAGTACGCGGCAACCAGCGGCATCAAGGAACTCAGCGAGGTAGTCATTCACAGACAATCCAGTTGACAGAGTTGAAGGAGTGTGGCAAGACACCAAAGTCTCCCCAAAATCAACCGTAGTCTGCGGAGTGGATTCTTCACTATCCCCGGTCGCGCTGTTCCTCAAAAAGGCTAATTCTTGTAGACGTGTGCCATTTTCTGTGGCGCTTCTTTGATGAAGACACTGTTCTTGTGCTACATCTGATCGAGAGTTGAAATGGGCTAAGTGATTGGTATTGCAATGAATCCCGATGGTTGGCGGAGCAAGGAAAGCGGCCTTGGTTGGAGTGGTACCCCAAAGCACTCGCCGAGCGGATGGGTTTCTGGGCACCGTTCCACGTATGCCGTTGCTGACGCAAAGGCGATGCAGGCCTTGTTTATGAACGCAAACCGAGCTTTGACCGGCCGTCCGGCGTCAGAGCATATCGCTGCAACCGGCTATTCCGGCGTTCAGGTATTGTGTACGCCACTAGCCCCTCCTGAATGAGTGTCCGCATCACGGCGTGAAGTTGTCCCGAAACCTGTTCCTGGCCAAGACGGGCGGAGATTTCCGACTTGGACAAGGCGCCTTCCACAAGCATGTCGAGTACACGGTGCTTTAGCGACTCCACTCGTGACTTTAGCTGTGACTCTAGCCGCGACTCTAGCTGTGATTTCGATTTGAGTGGAGTACTGATTTTGTGACGCGTATCGATTCCCGGGCAGAACCGCACCAAAACCTCGCCCGCGTTACACTCAAATTCCGGCGCGGGCAAACCGGCGGCTTCCAGCAACTCTCTCATCCGGATTGTCCCTCGTCCCCACGCTTCAATGATACCTCGACGATAGAAGGCTTGGGCGATGATCGGATTCCAGGGGCGGGATCCATGTGCCGCGACAACGCTTCAGGCGTTAGATCGAAAGGTAGGACGCCGGTGCTGGATATCTCGATGCGATCGTCATAGATGGCGATACTGACGGCTCCACCCGGGATGCTGTAGTCCCGATGACAAAGTGCGTTTGCAACGGCTTCGCGTAGTGCAGCGGGCGGGTATAGAGGGTCATCTTCCCGTTCAAAGACGTTTGTCAGAATACGCCCAGCCACGGGAAGGCAATCCCGGAAGAAACGTTGGGCGCGTTGGAGTAGCTCGAAAGCATTTCCCATTTCTTGACGGTTGTCGAGAAACTCGGTCTTGTCCACGCCGCGGAATCGAGCCATTCGAATGGCGCACTGCGGATAGTTCGGCATCATCCGTTCGCTCCTGCCAAAAAGGACCACCGCGGCGTTCAACAGTTTGCCTTTGGAAATAACACCGAACCCCGTGAGCAACTCCTCCAGATCCCGCGTACCCGGATCGTCCAGACGCGCCCGCCGAACGGCTTCGTCCAAGGTTCGAAGGATTTCGTTCTTATCCAAATCGCGAATCGATAGTTCCTGGGCTGGCTGGTTTTCCCAACGGTAGGAAGCGTGCATACGTTCCAGCAGAATTCGCTGATACCGGGAGGACGGCATAACCCGGGTAGTGGGACCATGGCGCGTGTACGGCCTGCCATCATAGGTAAACGGGCCTCCGCCACCAGGAATGCGAAGCGCAACAACCGCCTTGCTGCCGCGCAGCTTCACAGTCTCAATATCTGGGAACGCCGGTGGCTCGATACGCCGCAGCTCATTGGCAATATCTTCAAGGGTGCGTGCAGACACCTCTTGGCCTATGATTTCCGAACGGTCATCCACGCCAAAGAATACAAAGCCGCCCAACCCGTTGAGCATCGCACACACGGTCTTCATGGCTTCCGTGCGCTGCCCCGTCGACCGTTTGAACTCAACCTGTTCCGATTCGCCATCGGCGACAAGCCGTTTCAATTCCGCTGAGTTCATGTTGCCTCGATCTTCCCTGGTCGCATGCTTCATCACATTTCGCGATTATCATAACGCAAAGCGCCTGCCATTGCGTAATCCGGCTGCGCGACAAATCCGGCTGCGCGCCTTTCCATCGTTTGAACGCTTCGGGGAGTGAACCTTTGGGCGAGTGCCACAAAGACCCGGAATTCGACCGAGCGCCGTAATAACCGGAGCCCTGCGCGGCGGCTTCACTTTTCGACCGCCACAGACCCTTTGACTCTCTCGTC
>CAIYET010000053.1 GCA_903925285.1 Candidatus Hydrogenedentota bacterium
CATCCACACGATTTTGCCAGCGCCTGAACAACTCGGCGAAATCAGCCGATTGTCCGAAATCGCCAACTACCTCTCGGACGAACCGACCATCGTCTTGTTGGAACCCGGTACGCCTATACCGCTACTCGTCCGTACCGCCGGCATGTTAGGCAAGTGCTTCGATTATACGTGCGCCATCAACCAGCTTCACTCCGTCGACTGTGGCGGACAGGCCATGGGACCTTCTGAATTTGCCGGGGAATGGGAATGCGCGCAGGAAGACGCGCTCGGTACGCCATGGCCTGCCGTCCACGTTCGCCAAGTGCGTTTTCTCTCGTCTGGAGAGCTTTGCCACCCCGTGGAAACGGTCCTTCTTTGCACTGCATCCCATTCGTTGGAGGGACTCATGTTTGCCCTCCGGTTCGTAGCGAGCGCCGCGGGGACACTAATGACCCCTATTGTACTTTTTAGGGCGCGCCAACTCCCTTCTTCAAACACGGCGGAGGAACACAACAAAAAGTGCTTGGCCGCATACGAGAATATTTTCGGCACGCCGCCGGCCAACCAATGGTTGAAGGGGGTCCACACCCGCTCCTTGAAGGTTGCGTGCTTTCTGAAAAACAAAAGCCTTTACGCTGAACGAAATGGAGTATTGATATGATCGGATGGTGCGAAAAATGTTCCAGCCTGGTGGAGTCGATGCAGGAAGCCTGTCCCTTGTGCGGCCAGCGCTCCGTAGGATTGGGAAATCCCTACTTTGTTTCCGAACAGGAATGCGGCGCCCCGGCCTTTCCATCCATACCTCCAGGGGCCGTGCTGGGCGAACGATTCCGGATAGAGGCGGAAGTCAACCGCGGCCGTTTCGGGGTGGTATTCCGCGCACGGGATATTCTTACATCCAGCGATGTCGCCATCAAGGCCGCCGTAATGTCATCGCCGGATGACCTGAATAACGCCAACCACCTGGTGCGGCAGGCCCGCCTGCTTATGAAGGCCGAGGACCACCGGCATGTGCTCAAGATCCATGGCGTCCATACCGCCGATTGGGAAGAACGCAAGCTGCTTCTCGTTTCGATGGAACTCGCGGCTCGAACCCTTCGGGATTGGCTTAACGAGAATGCCAAGGCCCCGATTGTCAGGAGGCGCGAAGGTCTGGAGTACGCGATCCAAATGTGCCACGGACTGGTTGTTCTTATCCGGATGCGCATCCTTTCCACGGACATCAAACCGGAGAACGTCTTCTTTGTCAACGGCCGCGTTAAGGTCGGCGATCCCTGCGTGGCGGATGAAGCGGACGTACCGTACGGCGAGGCTTCCGAACGTTCTTCTGTGAGTGGCGGGACGCGGGAGTACATGGCCCCCGAACAGTTCGACCCCTCGCGCTTTGGCCCTGTTGACGAACGTTCCATTGTGTATTCCATAGGTGTGATCCTCAGCGAGATAGCCGATGAGGATGGCAATCGCCCGTTCAGCGGCCCGCCGGAACGCCTTCGCGAACTTCACATCTCGGCACAGCCTGCAAAACCGCTTGGGGCGGGCGAACGCATCGGCAACATTATCGCCCGGTGCCTGAGCAAGGACAAAAAAGACCGGTATCAAACCGTGCAAGAGCTCGCCGACGTTCTGGAAGGCCTCGGGAGGGAAGGCTCCATGGACAATGAGGCGCACATCAAATGGGAAGAAAACCGCGATGACTTGGCCACATTGTGGGACGAAGCATGCCGTGCTGAGTCGGAAGGCGAATTGGCGCGCGCCTCGCGTTCTCTCGACGAGTTGATAAGACGGTCGCCCGGCCATATTCAGGCCGTGAACAAGCGGAAAGAAATCCAGTCCCGCTACATACGTGCTGAAGAGTTGTACGGCGCCATGCAACGGGACTGGGATGTCTTGGGGATGGATGAGTTGTTGCATCTTATGCAGGAAGCGATTGCTGCCTATCCGGACCATCCGGCGGGTAAGACATTGCTGGACCGGATGGAGATCCGGGCCGCCCGGCTAAGAAAGATCATGGCGCAATGTGCAAAGGCGCTGGCCCAGCGCGACTGGCCCGGCGCGGCGGAATGCCTCCAAGAATTCTTGAGACTGGACCCTGGAGAACCGTGTATGCGCCGAGCACTGTCGCTTATCCAAACCACGCTTGAAGATCGGGCGGCAAAACGGCGGGAAATAGACTCGGCCCTTATTCGGGGCGATTTCGCCAACGCTGCGGCAATTGCCGCGTGCTTGGATCGGAATATGTTGGATCTCGAAACGGAAATCCGAACACTCAATTGGGAGTAACTGGGATGAACACGGTCGAAACGGAATATGAAATATTGTTGCCCTGTTCGTTCCGGGAAATCGGGGTGCCGGGAACCATGGACGGCACGGGCCATTCCCTAGCCGACTACGTGTGCTTGCCGGTTGTTGAAATACTCGG
>CAIYET010000054.1 GCA_903925285.1 Candidatus Hydrogenedentota bacterium
GAATAGCCGTGGGTGCAACCCACGGATACAAAACAGACATCCATCGACCCTGGAAGGGTCGTACTGAGTCCATATCATCGTTAATAAAGGTTGACATCGTGCTTCTTGTGCGACCCTTCCAGGGTCGGTGGTTAAGCATTTGTGCCCGTGGGTTGTCACCCACGGCTATTCATGTTCCTCCCCTTCGGGGAAATTAAGTTGAGGTGACAACTTTCTTAAAGAGTGGAAGCTTTCTTATAAAGTACGCTAAATTCGGAAGAGCCACGTTCATCATCATGCGTCCTGCGGCGGCGGGTCTGGTTCGCCGTCGCATCTCGCGAGCCGGGCCTCGACGTCTTTGTAGGTGGCGTTGAACATGCGGACCTTTTGATAGGCTTCACGGGCCTTGCCGGGTTGTCCGGCTGATTCCCAGGCCACGCCGAGCGCGTAAACCAGCGCTATGTTGTCGGCATCTATCCATTTGCCGACAAGCAAGGCATCGAGTACTTGCGCCGAACGTGCGTAGTCCTTCAATTCGAACAGGGCTTGGCCCAGCAACGTCCTCGCCGCGTCCGACTTTGGGTCGTCGGGTCCGACCAACGCTGCGAGCCGCGCCGCCTCGCCCCAGTTGCGCGCGGAGGCATGCGCCGCAGCCGCGAGATAATTTTCGCCTGCCTTTTCATAGGCTCCGGCGGCGTCGGCCATGTTGCGCGTCTTTGCGAAGGCGTCGCCCGCGAGACGATACTCACCCAATGCCGTATATGCCTTTGCGGCGTCGTCCCATCGCCCAACGCTTTCGCAATGACGCGCGAGCAGTTGCCGCGCCTCTTGCATACGGCCCGCATCCTGCATGCAACGCGCCGCCTCTTCGAAGAATCCGGCGCGCGCGAAAAGTTCACACGCCTTCGCGGCCTGGCCCGTCGCTTGGTAGAGTTGCGCGGCGAGTTGATGGCGCTCGCCCGCCTCGAAACGCGGGGCCAACATCGCGAAAAGGGCTTTTCGTTCGTCTTCGCCCAGGCCTTGTTTCGTCGCATCGGCTTGCAGCCAGGCGTGACATGCCTCCGCAATCTGAAGTTGTTGCGGCGGCGAATCCTGCGTTCTCGCGAAGTACTCTTCGTACGCCTGCGCGGCGCGCGCGATCTTGCCCGCGTTGGCGTACGCGGCAGCGGCGTGCGCGCTGTCCCCGGCCTTTTCATACGCGGCGGCCGCTTCATCGTAACGCTTCAACTCATCGAGGAATCGGGCCGCCGTCGCATGATCGCCTTCCTTCAGTAACAACGCCGCCGCCTTGCGCGTCTCGCCGGCCAACGCCCACTGCTGCGCAGCCGCCTTGCGGTCGCCGGCCTTTTCATACCATGCCGCCGCCTCGCGGGGTTGGTTCACAGACGCATAGACTTCGGCCACGCGGCCGTATGCCTTGGCCTTCTTAAGCGGCTCGACGACGCTGTCGACATCGCGTGCCGCCTCGATCATATTGATGTGCGTCGGACGATTCTCAGGCTTTTCGATGCGGTCGTCAGCCGTGAAACTATGTCTCCACGACAGGCGAAAGAAGCGGCGTCGCACCCGAAGCACAAAGACCACGAACATCAATAAAAGCACCGCGACAAACGCCACTCTGTATGCCATGAGAGCGGGGCTGGACGGCACCTGCCATTCGAGCCAGTAGCATACCCACCGCAACGGCCATTCGAGCCACTGATTCACGATCGCCAACCATGCATTCATCGTCGATTCTCAAATCTCAGATCGCGGGACGCAAGACCTGCACGCCTTGCGCCGAAATGCTCAGACGCAACTGGCCATTCTTCACGGTTGCCTCGCGCTTGTCCCGTGGATCGCAATACTTCTTTCCTTCGAGACGGCGCAATCCCGTCAGCGTGTATTGCAGGGGAGCGTCCGATTCGTTGACTACGATGAGCCACACATCGCGTCCGGCCGTTTTCGGCAATACTCGAACCGTGTGATCGAGCGAACCCCACGTTGGCGTCAATTCGACGCCGATGCGCATCCGCGCGTCCGGCGCGGAAAGGACGGGCTGGAGATCGGCCAGTTCGCGCACGAGCTTGAGGAGATCGCCCCACAACGCGCCGTCGCGCTTGGTATACGCCGTGCCCCAATAGAGAATCCCGCGCGCGCCATGGACAATCGCGTCATACGCCATGAAGCGCGACTCGTCGAAAGTAGGAGCGCGCTTCTCCTCGATGCTCTTCGGAGTGGGATTCTTCTCTATTTCGGGCCACGCGAACCCTTGCAACACCATCCATACCGGTTTGCCCGGCGCGGCGTCCTGCATGCGATCCGTGTAGGCCCCGGTTGCCGCGCATGACCGCTCCATCAGGTCGGAATGGCCCGTCCAGTACGCCGGCACGGGGTAGATGTCGCAACCCACTACATCCGCCGCGTGATTGAATGCAGCGAGTTGCGCGCAACTGTTTCGCGGCGCATGGTTCATCCACACCGGATGGTTCGCATCGAGTTTTTTCAGACGTTTGTATCCCGCGACCATTCCCTTGCACATGACCTCGGCGCGTTGCTGCGCATTGGACAAGTTGAGCGTCGGATTGGGCGGCTCGACACCCAGCGCGCGCCAGATTTCATCCGCCTTCTGTTCGGAGGCGGCGATTTCGCCACGCGTGAAAAGCCGTTGCACTTCGTCACGCATCCCACGCAGACGTCCCGCGAGCGCCGCGTCCGTAAGCGCGTCTATACTGGCTTTCTGCTGTACCGGTTCCTGCTCGCGCCGCCACTGCGTCGCGCCGTACCAGCAATTCCACAAGGCCTCGTCGGGCACCTCCCACGCCAGCAAGGCCGGATGCCCAGCGCACATCGCAACAAGGTCCGCAAGATCCTTCTCGCGCGTCTCGCGGTCCGCGCTGAAATCCATGCGCGCGCCCGTGTTGACCCATGCGTGAAGCCCGTACGACTTGGCCCGGTCGAGGGCTTCTTTGGTAGCGGTCGTTTGAATCAGATTGAACCCGGCATCGGCGATCTGACGCATGACGGAGTCGTCGGATGGGTTTTCATAGAGGCCGAGAACGAAAGTCCGTTGCCCATCCGCGACAAGCATGCGGTCTTTCGCAACCTCGGACGCATGTCCAACGGACGCGGCGAAAACGGCCGCAACGAAAAACCCAGATAGCATCCAATAATACATCGTCTATTCTCCTCCTGAATACAGTAGTAAGGATGAAGGACGAAAAAGGCTTTAGACTGTAGGCTGTAGGAAGGAAGCCTACAGCCTACAGCCTACAGCCTAAAGCCTAAAGCCTTTTTCATCCTTCATCCTTCATCCTTCATCCTTTCAGAATGTTCGTCGCCGCAGTATTCCGACTCTTGATTCCTGGCTCCTGGTTCTCGATTCTTTCCGGCCTCAGATTCTCGATGGTCGCCAGCACGAGGCTGGCCGTTGTGTCCCACGATTGCACACATGCGCGCTCGCGTGCGGCAGTTGCCATCCGCTTTCGCAGTTCCTCATCGGCGACGATCCGACGGAATGCATCGGCCAACGCGCCGGAGTCGTTCGACGTCAACAAGCCGGTAACGCCGTCCTCGACATATTCGTGCGCGGTTGCGAGACTGACAACCGGTATACCCGCCGCGCCCATTTGCAGAGCTACCTGTTCGGCGCCGGGCGCGCAATACCCCAGCCAGGCACGCTGAAGGACCTCTCCGAATTCTGAATTATGAATTGTAAATTCCGAATACGGCTTCTGCCCGCCGAAGAGCTTGAACCGTGACGGTTCAGAAGCGAAGAAATGAACGCCAAGTTCGATACCCTCGCGTCGCAACCGCGATACGGCCTTTGCAATCACCCGCCGTCCACGAATGCCGACCACGACGAGCAACGGCTCTGCGGCACGTTCCCTCAGAACCGCAGGCGCCTCTGCCCCGTACGGCGCCGTAACAATGAAGTTCTCCGGAAGTCCTGAACGGCGCAACGCCTCTCGCGCCGTATGCGAAACCGCGATAACGGGTCCGGGCGGATTTTCATCCGCACGAAAATGCGCGGCCACATCGAACACAAGCGGAACGACCGGTGCATCGATCCCATTCGCGAGATCGAGCGGCCGCTTCGTCACGCAATCCAACACCGCGTCGAACGGCGCGACCGTCTTCGCACGGGCGCGCAGCCGCGACAAAAACATCCCCGCCATGGTCCGATACAAGATCCGGGCGCCCAGCCGCGCTACATGGATGCCATCCACCGTCTCCAATGACGACAGCCGCCCCTTTGAACCGCTCCGGTTCAAACCGCCCGGCGCACGGCCGGGCCGGATGCGATAGCTGTGGCACACCCACACGACGTAATGCCCTTGCGCCGCCAAACGGCCCAGGACCTCGTGCATGTAGTACTCGACGAGTCCGGCTTTCGGATCCAGCCAATCGCGCCCACAAAATGCGAGGATGCGTTTCATGCCGGTATGGTACCAGAGTCCGAAGGTTGCAGAAAAGCGCGCCGAAATCGATTCTGAATGCCTCCA
>CAIYET010000055.1 GCA_903925285.1 Candidatus Hydrogenedentota bacterium
AACTGCCCATCAAGGGCGGCGCGGATGTTGTGGACTATACACGCTGGATCGAGCAGATTGAGCGGCTTCTCGATGGTCCGGACTATAAGTATCCCACTCCTGACGATTTCACCACCCGCAAACGGTGGGGCAAGTGGTATATGCGGCGGCAAACATTGAAGTCCGGTGAAGAGGAGGAATAACGAATGCTGCATTTCAGCGATGGTGTCAATCTGGATACTTCCGGACCGTTGCGGGCAGTGCACTTGGCCGATGGCTGGTACGTGCTAGGCGCGGGCATGAGCATCCCGGTTGCATCCAAAGAAGAGGCCGAAGAAACCATCCGTCAGATGACGGAGAAGAAAGGAGATAAGCCCGAATAGGCAAATCTGGAAGGAGTGCAAGCGTGAATACCGATGACCCAAGCGTTCTGGAACGTGTGATGGCCTGTTTGGCAGCCCAGTTAAAGCTTCAGACGGTACGGGCGATGCTGGAAGGCAGGCGCATCAAGAAAGTCGAATTCACCAATGAGATTCACACCGTGGGGATACTGCTACACCTGGACAACAAGGAAGAGGTGGTGGTCTCCATGGCCGAACTCAGTCTTACGATGTTGCTGCGGGACCCGGATATCGGGCGGCAGGAGCAGTACCTGTATGAGAAAACTCTCTACCGGCCCATGAAACGCCGGAGACAAAAGAAAGGAACGAATTCGGATGCAAAAGAAACGTGAAGTACAACCCGTGGTGAAACCCGCGAAGCCGGAAGTGAAGCCCCCCAAGCCCGCTGGCAAGACAGCCAATCCGAGTGAGAAGCTGGCGTTGCTGTTACGGAAGGAAAGCATGTTGGCCGTCAAGGTCAAGAAGGCCCAAGCGGAATACCGTGCGGCCCAGGCGGAAATCGCGAAGCTCTGGAATGAACGGCAGGAACAGAGCCGGGAACTTCTGAACGACGGCGCGGTGGAGTAGCTGGGAATGGCGGAACCGATTCCATCCCATCAGTATCTGTTTGAAATCCCGCCGAATCTGGTGGTGATGTGGGCTGCCCGTGCAATCTACACCATCAGGCCGGAGCCGTTCATTGACATCCTGCCTGACCGCCAGTACATGTACGGCCAGAACCAAAGCCAAGAGGCCAAAGACCTCTGCGATTGGCTGAACAAGGCCGGTATCAAGGGCCTGCAAGCGATGTGCAAGCAGTTGGGTGTCGGTCCGAATGAATCTCGTATCGTGGAATACAGCGGTGACGGGTACATCATTCGCGGCAATCCCAATTCCAGCTACGGATACTTGTATCTCGTTGCGTACCGCGTTCCCGCCTGATTCCCGCCTGTAGTTCGTTCTGAAACCAAACCCAAGAAAGGCCCGATAGGGATAGCCATGCCTTGTCGGGCCTTTCGTCACGTAAGGAGGTGACCGCATTGAAACTCTATGGTCGTGCGACGGAAATCGCTGAAAGGATAGTTGACGCTTTCAAAGAGCCGGGGAATCTGCCCAAAGCTCTTGCTCCGGTTTTCATCCGGCGTAAGGATGATGCT
>CAIYET010000056.1 GCA_903925285.1 Candidatus Hydrogenedentota bacterium
CGCATCAACTCCTGAGTCACCCGCTGTCCGGTCTCCGACACGGTGAGAAATGTGGCGAACGTGTAGCGAAGCGCGTGGAAGTCCGCGAAGCGTCCCCTATCGTCCTCATAATCGACTCTGGCAGCCTTCAGATCGAGTCTGAAGCGCTCAATGCGTGGCATGTGTGGAAAGACCTTGTCGGTGGTCCTGTAAGCGCTTGGACGAATGGAATCGATTTCTACGGCCAAGCAATGATGAACCGGCATGCTTGAAGCCAATCGGTTCTTGGTAACTGCAGCGCGTAGCGAAAACTGCATTCCTTCTTCAGTCGGTTGAATGTCGCCCCATTGAAGTTCGGCAAGCTCTTTACGACGAAGACCAGTGTAAGCCGCCGTGAGATAAACCAGCCTGTGCCTTCCACTAACAGCGCAAAGCCGCTTAAACTCGTCAGGCGTGAATGCGCGGCGCTTGCGTTTCTCGTCGCCCTTTTCCTGCACTTTGCCTATCTTGGCTAACGGATTTGATCCAAGGCGATCCAATTTCACCAGCCATTCCATGAAGCCGTTGACCGAAGCCAGGTAATCGTTGCGCGTTTTGGCGACCAAATGACCATTGGACCGACGCCATGCAAGAAACGAGTCCGCCGACACATCGCCAAGTTTCCGCCAACGAGCATCCTTCACCACTTTTGAAACCCGCGCTTTAGTAACGGCTATATATTTCGAATCACGACGACGCGCCTTCATTTCTTCGATGAACTCGGCAAGCAGCTTAGTCACGGGAATGTTTCGTGCTTCGACTTGCTTGCGAGGGAGGGCGATACCGGCGAATTCCCGCTCTTTCTCGATAATGAATTTCTTCGCTTCGGAGTGGGCAACACCCTTGTCCGTCACGCCGAGAGAAACCCACTTGTCGCTTGGCATGTCGCCGATCCGGTATCGCAGGTAAAAGCAACGGGATAGTTTGAGAACCCCATTTACCCGTTTTTTACGCTTTTCTACTGTGCAAATCATGGCGTGACGATCCTTCCCAGTCGAAGAACGTCTGCCATGAGAAAGCGGACGCAGCCCCTGATTTTGTGTTTAGCCAGTCTCCCGGCGCTAGCCTCCCGTTCAACCGTTCGGGTTGAAGTACCCCAGAGTGCGGCGGCTTCCTTCTTATCTATGAGCCGAAGCGCCTCACCCTCATTTCCTGATTCCTGATTCCTTTTCATTGTATCAATATTGATTTTGACCCATGGCCTCAGCAGCAGCCCAAAAACGACCCTCTGCTTTCGCCCGTGAAATCGGCCCCAACCCTTCGAGCGCTTCTTGCCTCAGCGCGTCCACAGCAGAAGGGGCCAAAGATGCTCCCTCGGCCCAAATAGCGATGATCGATTGATTGCAGGCCAAGAGATCGCCCAATCCTCCGAAGAATTGGTCGCGATCATCGAAACCCGTTATTTCATATTCAAGTTCGTCCGCCTCTTCATCTGCCGTCAGCACCGCAAAAGGTGGATTCCTAATGGTCATGTCTTTACGGAACCTTTTAATTCCGAAACTGTGCCTGCTTTGAATATCCGCTGTTCCTTCGAGCGTAA
>CAIYET010000057.1 GCA_903925285.1 Candidatus Hydrogenedentota bacterium
ATGACCGGACGGACGAGGGGCGGATTCTTTACGACACGGACGGCAAGGAAGCCGTTGTGCCGGCTGGACTGCTGGAAAAAATCTGATGGACGAACTAAGCTACGCCGAGTTGATTCGATCCGCTCGCAAGATCATTTGCTCGGGCAACATAGCGCAGGCTGACACCGCGTTGCGCGATAGCGCCAAGGCGTTTCTCATCACGCTGTTCGAGGCAGAGCCGGAAGCGCAAGAGTGATTAGGCTCAGGCCGTACAACGAAACTTGGGAGTTCAGCCTCTATCTAGGGCCTGTTTTTTACAACCTGGGGCCGAAGAAGAACTCCTATAGGTTCTGCGTTTGGTGGAGGCCATTCATGGTTCATGGAAGAGTTTTCGGGTTAGGTTGGTCGTTTGGCGTCTTGGATTCGGAACATCAAACTCGTCGTTCATATCCCTTATGGATAGTAGAGTGACCGCCGCTACCACCGACGCGTTCGCGGTGCTCACGCTGGCGGCGATTACGCTCTTTTGCGTTTGCATGGTGGGCCTGTCGCTGTATATTCATGCAAAAGCCTACATCGAGTTGCAACGCGCGCGGTCGTTCAAATCCCAGGCTGACTCCTCGATTGAAACGCTCGAGTCGGCGGGCGAGGCGCTTGAGGAGATCGACCGCGGGCATCGCCTCAACCGCGACGTCGCCGCGCGACCGCCCGACGACGACCTGCGCGAATGGGCACGCGATTCGGGGCCGCTAACCGACGAGGAACGGCTTGAGAGACTCGAACAGCGGCGCTACCACTCGACTGATGATAATGCCGAGCATCTCGGCGAGGACGCAGCAGCGGAAGTCCCGGCGGACTCACTCTACAACCCATAGCCATGAGCCGGGAGCCCAACCTCAATCTCAAGCACCCAAGCAGAGTTGATCCCCGAAAAGTCCCCATCGCTGCCTTCCCGGGAGGCGACCGCGAGTTGGACGGCTCATTTGATCTTATGGTTTCCAAGCGGGAACTCGTCGCGCAGCTTAGGAAAGAGAATGCCGAGTTGAAGCGCGCGCTGGAGATCGAAGGGCACATGGACCTTGAGGGCTGGGGGCTGTACGCCACGCAAGCATTACGCGATCAGATGGCCGCCTCGGCGCTCGTCGCGGCGGGGCTCCATCCGTTCTACGCGCTCAAGCGGCTGGGATTCAAACCCAAAGAGGGCGACACAAAAACGTGGCATCCGGTAGCAAGCGCCGTCTTTGGGACGCCGGGCGTTCGGGCGATCCTCGATGCCGACGCCGAGAAGTTCTCCGAGGATAAGGAAGTCGTGCTCAAGCGGCTCAACCAGATCGTGAAGTTTGAGGATGCGGCGACGGCAACACGCGCGGCATCGGTCATGGCAAAAATGATCCCAGGTTGGGGCGAAGGCGATAAAGGCAAGGGCAGCGCGTACATACAAAACTTCCTCGTGTCGATCGGCGAAGCGGTGGGGAGCGGCAAGGGGCGCAGCAACGGCGAGGCGCTCGAATCGGCCAGCCGCATTATCGACGCCGAGGAGTTTCTCGTGCTTGATACCGGCGAGGTGGCGACAGTTGAAGATGCGCCCGACACGCCGAAGTTGCACCGATGAAATACGCAACCCGACACCTAGTGTATTGCCCGGATTGTGAAAAGACATTCGACGGATGGTATTGTTGGCCGGTTGGCGAGTACCATGAGTTAAGGGAAACGACGGATGGGATGGCGGTGGTAGCATCATGCGTTAGCGTCGGATACCCAAGTAAGATTTGCAAGAAATGATTTGCACGACGGTCACGTTCCTGTCGCACGATAACGCGCGCGATGCCCAACGTCGTTTGAACCGAAGGCTGAACTTCTCCACCAACCTCATCCATTGCGAAGCCTGCGACTGCTTCCATCTCGTAGCCGACATGTCGCGCATCAAAATCCGAAAGAGGCCGCTCGAAATACTAAAACTCATGGCGCTCGGGTTTACCGTTCGTGAGATTGGCCGCGACTTGAAGTTGCACGAAGATTCGGTCGAATGGTACATAAAAGGATTGCGCCACACGTTTCACGCCATGAACTCTATACACATGGTGGCTACCGCGATTGCGTTCGGGGTAATATCGCCGAACGAGTTTATTTCACCGATTATAGAAAGGCCCACAAGTGAGCTTATTCGACGATCAAGAGAA
>CAIYET010000058.1 GCA_903925285.1 Candidatus Hydrogenedentota bacterium
GTCAACCTTTATTAACGATGATATGGACACAGTACGACCCTTCCAGGGTCGATGGATGTCTGTTTTGTATCCGTGGGTTAAACCCACGGCTATTCATGTTCCTCCCCTTCGGGGAAACCGAATCGAAACGATATTTTTTCGCGAAAGTGAAGATGAAGTACGCTAAATTCGGATGAGCCACAAAAGATCAAAGCGACGGCAAGAAGGAAGATTGGATAATAGACCATGAAACACGACAAATGTGTCACATATACAATAATATTTATGATATTGTGCACCGCATGCGGCGCATGGGCGCAGAACGGCATCGAGCAGGGCCGACGGACGGCAATCGTTCAATCCATCGAGAAGGCCGCTCCGGCCGTGGTTTCCGTAAACGTCATACAGGTACAAGCCGAGCGCGTGGCCAATCCCATGTTGCGCGACTACTGGGACCTGTTCAATTCGTGGCAACCGCAGTACCGGCTCCGCCAACGGCAGTTGAATTCGGTCGGGAGCGGGTTCTTCTTCGACGACGCCGGACACATTCTGACCAATTACCATGTGCTCGAAGACGCCGAATCGGTGGCATCCGTAACGCTGGCGGACGGGCGCGTGCTCGAGGCCGAAGTCGTCGGTGCGGATAAACGTACCGATGTAGCCGTCTTGCGCGCCACAGGAACCAACCTGCCCAAATGTTCCCTGGGAAGTTCGAAAGACCTACTGATCGGCGAGTGGGTCATCGCGATCGGCAATCCCTTCGGAACCCTGATGAAAGACCCGCAACCCACGGTCAGCGTAGGCGTGGTGTCCGCCAACCATCGCCGGATCAGCCCGAGCGTGGGCGAAGGCGAACGCTTGTACCAGGACATGATCCAGACCGACGCCGCGATCAATCCCGGCAACAGCGGCGGGCCGCTGGTCAACGCCAACGGCGAAATCGTGGGCATCAATACCATGATCTTCAGTCCGAGCGGCGGCAGCATCGGGCTTGGTTTCGCGCTGCCGATCGACCGCGTACGCCGCGTTGCGGACGAAATCATCAAGTACGGACACCGCCGCGATCCATGGGCCGGGTTCAAGGTGGAAGATGTCGCCGACATGCGCGCCGATTTCCACGAACAGTTGGGCGTCCAAACCAAAACCGGCTGTCTCGTGGTCAACATACTGACGACCACGCCCGCGTACGACGCCGGACTGCGGCCCGGCGATATCATCGTCGGCATCAATGCCCAGCCCGTGACGACATCGTCCGACATCGACTTCGCGTTGTGGAACATGTTCGAGGGCGACCTCGCAACCCTTGCCGTCAACCGTCAAGGCGTCGAGAAAACCCTGAGTTTTCCCATAAAGGAACTGTCAAAATAACGCGCGGCGCAATAGAGTTGACTCGTGCATCTGAAATTCGGTATATTACTGCTTCCTGGCGTGTGTGCGTCGAAAAGTGCGTGTGGCGTATTCCGTCTGAATTGGGTGTCGTAAATCGTTTTTTGCACTGGACAAGAAGGATTGGTATGAGTAAGTACATCGGACCGAAACATAAGTTGTGCCGCCGCCTGGGCTCGTGTCTTTGGGGAAGCCCGAAGTGTCCATCGAACAAGCGTCCGTTTCCGCCTGGACAGCACGGTCAGTCAAGCCGGCGAAAGATGTCGGTTTACGGACAGCAACTGTTGGACAAACAGAAGATCCGCACTCACTACGGATTGCTCGAACGCCAAATGCGCAAGACCTTTGAACATGCGCAGCGTATGGGCGGCGTCACGGGCACAAACCTGTTGATGCTGCTCGAATCGCGCTTAGACTGCATCGTATACCGCATGGGGTTCGTGCCGACGATCCACTCGGCGCGCCAAGTGGTCGTTCACGGGCATATCCTCGTCAATGGCAAGCCAGTCGACCGCCCGTCGTTCCAGGTGAAGCCTGGCATGACGATCGGCATCCGCGAACGGAGCCGCGAGGTTCCGATGATCGTGGAAGGCGCCGAGTCGGTGCCCGTCGCGTTGCCAGAATACCTCGAACGCTCGCCCAGATCGTTCGAAGGCAAGATGACCGCAACGCCGAATCTGGAAACGCTCCCCTTCAAAGCGCAAACAGCCGGCGTCATCGGGTTCTACTCGCGCTAGACCTTCCATCGAGTTTACGATTCGGGCGGGCCGCATCCGCGGCCCGCCTTTTTGCATTGGAAGTGAAGTAGTAAGTAGTCCGTCACCAACAGGCCGGGCGGTCATCTGATACCTACTTAACTACTTACTACTGATTACTCGGAGCGCCAATATGCCCGTGGGTTTGCCCAGACTGGCCGTGGCCGAGGCGGTTTGCGCGGCCATAGCAGAGGGCGCGCACGCGCTCGAAGTCGTCGGGCCGTGGGGTTCCGCCAAGACGGCCATCGCAGTGCAAACCGCCCAAGCACTCGGACGTTCAATGCTGGTCGTCACACGAGGACGCGCCGAAGCCGAAAGCATATTCGAAGATCTATGCACGTTCGCGGGCGAAGCCTCCTGCGCCCTATTTCCGGCATGGGAAGTCCTGCCTACCGACCTCATGCCGCCCGCCGACGACATCATGGCCGAACGCATGAACACGCTCGAACGCATGACCGCCGCCCACCGGCTCGGCAAGCCCATGTACGTGTCGCTGCCCCTCGACGCCCTCCTGCAATACGTCCCGCGCGCGGACCATTTGCTCGGACCGAGCATACACCTTCACGTCGACGAAGATCGCGACCTCGACGAGTTGATCGGCGCCCTGGTGCGGTTGGGATACCGGCGCGAGTTGATGGTCGAGCAACGCGGCGAGATCAGCGTGCGAGGCGGTATCCTCGACATTTTTCCAATTTCGAGCGAACTGCCGTACCGCCTCGAATTCTTCGCAGACACCATCGAATCGATCCGCCGTTTCGAACCTGAAACCCAACGCAGCATCGAATCCGTCAACGAGATGCACGTCCTGCCGCGTTCGGAAAAAGATGTCCTCGCGGCGCACGCCAACGCGCCAGACGCACTCGCACCGATTACCGCCTACCTGCCCGATGACGCACTGATCGTGTTGGACGAGCCGCTCGCACTCGTCCACGAGGCGGACGCGCTTGGACGCCAGTTCGCAGGCAGCCGCTTCTTCATGCACTGGGACGACGCCGTCAAGCATATCGAACGTTTCACGAGGCTGTCGCTGGCGCAACTCGCCCACGACCGAACGCCGTCGAGCCAGCGATTCATGGCCGTGATGCACGCCGTATCGGGATGGACCGGCAACATAGCCGGCTTCTATCGGCAACTACAGGAGTGGGACGTCGCTGGTTTCCGCGTCGTGCTCATCTGCCACACGCCCGGCGAACGCAAACGGTTAACGGAACTCCTCGAAGACCAGGGATACCGGCCCGGTCAAGACCGCTTCGATCTTCGGATCGAAATAGGCCGCCTCCACGCCGGATTCGCGTCAACCGCCGATCGACTCGCGGTCCTGAGCGAGCGCGAAATCTTCGGACGCCATTACGTGCGCCGCGTGCGCCGCCGCTTCGAGGCGGGCGAATCCATCACGGCGTTCAGCGACCTGCGCACCGGCGATTGCGTCGTACACGAAATCCACGGCATCGGACGCTACGAAGGGCTGCGACGCTTCGACGGCAAGGACGGCGATTTCCTCGCCGTGCGATACACTGGCGGCGACATGCTGTACGTGCCCGCAACCCGCGTCGACCTGATCCAAAAATACGTCGGCGACGCAAACGACACGCCAAAACTCGACCGGCTAGGCGGCGCGTCGTGGGCGCGGACCAAGAAGCGGATCCGAAAAGCCGTACACGACATGACCGAAGAGTTAGTCAAGCTTTACGCCACGCGCGCCTCCGAAGAGGGTTTCGCATTCTCGCCCGACACCCCCTGGCAGAACGAGTTCGAGGATTCGTTCGAGTACGACGAAACGCCCGATCAGGCCCGCGCCATCGCGGACGTCAAGGAAGGCATGCAATCCCCGAAGATCATGGATCGCCTGGTCTGCGGCGACGTCGGGTTCGGCAAGACGGAAGTCGCGATCCGAGCCGCCTTCAAAGCCGTCATGGACTCGCGCCAAGTGGCCGTGCTCGTCCCCACCACGGTACTCGCCCAGCAACATTTCTCGACATTCTCGGAACGCATGGCAGACTATCCGGTGCGCATCGAGATGCTAAGCCGGTTTCAGACCGCCAAAGAACAGAAGGCGACCATCGAACGCCTCAAGTCGGGCGAGGTCGATATCGTCGTCGGTACACATCGCCTCACGTCGAAGGATGTGCAGTTCAAGAACCTCGGTCTGCTGATTATCGACGAGGAACAGCGGTTCGGCGTCGCGCAGAAGGAAAAACTCAAGCAGTTGCGCACGCACGTCGATGTGCTCACCCTGACCGCCACGCCAATACCGCGCACGCTACACCTCTCGTTGAGTGGTATTCGAGATATGAGCATCATCAACACCGCGCCCA
>CAIYET010000059.1 GCA_903925285.1 Candidatus Hydrogenedentota bacterium
ATATCAGACTAACCTCAAAAGTCAAGCTCTTTCTTGAATGCGAATTTGCTCACGAAATAGCGACACCCCCTAAACAACGATTGCGCAAAACTTTATACCCTTTTACGAAACCTAATGACGGAATCGCTGGCCAGCGGCGACGCAATCACGGAAAACGCGCCGTTGATTCCCCACGCCATCGGTACGAACGCCGCCATCGGACCTTCAAGGCTCCGAAGTCCACACGAGAACGGCATGCCCATCGCGAATGAGATCGGCGCGATAAACAACAAAATGCCGACGCATTGTACAATGAATGGCTGCCCGCCTACCCATAACGTCGCCCGGTCGAGGACGAGCCAGTACGCGGCCACGGCAATCGCGACGACGATGGCCGCAACCATCGCGCCCCGGCGCGGCGTGTTCGCAAAACGACTCGCGTACGAACTGCCGAGGCCGGAAAAAATAAGCATGCACGACAACACGATTGCAAACGAACTCACGGCGTCGTTGAGCACGAGCGTGAACCGTTCGATCAGCGCGATCTCGACGAACAGAAACGCCAGACCCAATCCTGCGAAGTAAACGATGCCGCGCAGAACCGTTCCCGCGCCTGCCTTGATCCGCCGCATCCCGAATACCGGCAGGAGACATACGAACGCGCCGAACAGAATGGCCTGCGCGAGGACGCAGTAGTTGACCAAGAGGCCGATTTCAGTCTGCGGCAACTGGTCGAGCTTGCGCATGATCTTCTTGAGATTGTCCAAGCGCACAATCGAGTACAGGAACGGACGTTCGTTGGTGAATGCGCCGAGATCGAAATCCGAATTGCCGCTCGATGCGCTATCCGTGTCGGCAAACAATGCGGCCAAGTCGGTCATCAGCGAATCGCGGACGCCGCTGGTATCCGAAGACTCGTCGTCGAGCGTGAACGGCGGCGATTCGTTCCAGACCTCGACGCTGGACGGGGTGATGCCGGGGAAGTACGGCGTGTCGAAGGAGCGGGCCGAACAGAACTCGCGGACTCGCTGGATATCGGCATTGTCGAAGGGCGCTTTGCCCACCAGTATCCGCGCGATCCACTCCGAGCGGTACACGATGATATGGTTGCGCGGATCGGCCACGCCTTCGCGTTCGAGAGCCTCGACGGCGGTGCGCACGGCCTTGACGGCATAACCGGGGAACTGGCGGATCGTGACGGGAATGGATACGACGCCGTTCGGACTCAGCGCGCGGTAGTACTTTTGGATGCATTCGCGCGTGAACGCGTAGATATTGGCTTTCCCTTCGTCGAGATACTCGACCGCAATATCGATGACGTCGAATGGTTCATGCTTTCGCGACAGGAACGACTGCGGCCCTTCGCGGTGCAGTTCCGTGCCTACGTCGCGTTGCCGCATGTTCGCATACACCGCTCCGTCCGATTCGAGCGCGACGATGTTCGCGCAACGGGCGGCTGCAACCTCCGAAATGCGGAACCCGCCGCCGGATCCCACGAGTAGAACGCGCGGGGTGTCGCGCAGCAGATACGGCAACGTACACAATGCGCCTTTAACGTAACCGGTGTCCGCCACCGCGCCCGGTTTCGGCAGCGCCGCGACGCGGTTGCCGTCGCGATAAAGCCCGAGCGACGATGGCGGGCCTTCTACATGAAGCAGGCCCAAATTGTTCGACATCGGGATGTCGCGGCGTTCGGTGAAATTGTCCAACACGAGGTCGTAGCCTTTCGGGGACCGAATCTCTTCGACGATGCGATTATCGCCGATGTTGAGCGCCGTGTAGACGCCCTTGTACTCGAAGAACTGTGCGTGGTTGTTCATGATCGCCCACGCTTCGCAAAGGCCCAACACGACGACGGCGGCCACCGCCGCGAGTATGCGCAATCGCCGCATGGCGTACGGGAGATTCGCAAGAGCGGCGAGGAACAGGCATGGCGGTATGGCGCATACGAGGTAGAATGGATGGACGACGAACATCGCGAGCAGGATCAAAATCGCGCCAATGCCCGCGCCGATCAGATCGGCGGCGTACAGTCCCATGATTTGCCCGTGGAAGGTTATGAAGTTCAAACCGAGAAACGAGCCTACCAGGAAAAAGAATGGGAACAGGGCAAGGTAGAACAGGCCGATGTTCGCGAGTTGCGATTTCCACAGGACGGGGTTTTCGAGCGCGAGGGGATTGAACGGGTTGAGCGTCGTGAAATGAAAACCGGCGATCCCGACGGCAATCAACAGTACGGGGATGACGAACAATAGCGGTCGATGCCATTTCGCAAGGGATGAACGAAACAACGCGAGGATTACGCCACTGAACGCGTATCCTACCATCGCCATCGAAATGACCCAGTAGCCGAACTCCGAAAAACTGGCGATGGCAAAATAGCGTGTGAGCATGACCTCGAACGCGATCGAGGCCATGGAAACCAACAATACGGCCATGCCGCGCAAGCGCATGTTCGCAGGCGCTTCCGAGTTCATGAGCGAAAACGCCCCCTCATCCAATGTGTAATCGAGATCATGCGGTTTCCTTGAGAGTCATGTTGCGCCTTAGTCTACACGACTCAGAGCTCGTGAAGAAATGCGGCAGAACGTCATTCCCGCGAAGGCGGGAATCCAGGATGCACATGTAGCGCCGCAATCTCCTCACTGGATTCCCGAATTCGCGGGAATGACGCAAGGTTTGCGGTTCTCGATACGGGATGCTTTCGCCGCCCGTAATTTCCCTCTATTGCCCGTTGCGTGCTACGATACATGTCTTATGGACAAGGGATAGCGGCATGGGTGCCTTTCGAGTGGGATATCGCATAGCGGGAATGGCAGTCTACATTCTCGTTTTCTATGCCGTTTGGATGACGGGGCGGTTGTTCACGTGGCCGTCTGCCAAGGCGGGCGTATGCTGGCGGCGCTTCGCGTTTCGGTCGTGGGCTCGTTGCGTGGCTCATATGTTCGGCATGCGGATCACGGTAAAGGGCGTGCCGCCGAAGCCGCCGTTCTTCCTCGTCTCGAACCACCTGACCTATATGGACGGTCTGACGCTCGCGAGCGTCGTGGGCGGCGAATTCGTCGCGAAACGCGAAGTGGCGTATTGGCCCGCGATCGGTTTTTTCGCGCGGCAGATCAACGCGATCTTCGTCGACCGTCAGAAACGAAGCGATACCGTCCGTGTGAACAATCTCATCAAAGAGGCTCTGGACAAAGGCGACGGGGTCGTGATGTTCGCGGAAAGTACGACCAGCCGCGGCGACACCATCTTGCCGTTCAAGACGGCCCTGTTCGCACCGGCGGTCCAATGCCAATGCCCCGTACATTACGCGACCATCCATTACAGCGCGCCGCCGGGCTTGCCGCCGGCCACGGCATGGATCACGTGGTGGGAAGATATTTCGTTCGGCGCGCACTTCGTGCGCATGGCCAAGTACCCCAGATTCGACGCCGTCCTCACGTTCGGTCCCGAACCCATCGCGGGAACGGATCGCAAGGCGCTCGCGGAGACCGTTCACGAAGCGTCTATGCGGCAATTCATCCCGATGGATTGAAGGTGGCGCGACGAGCACGGACGGACACGGACGGACACGGATAATCAAACCACGACGTTGGAAACGTTGCGTTACTATGGTTTTCCCTTGCCGTTGAGATAGGGTTCCGGATTGACGGGTTGCCCTTTCACGTGCACCTCGTAATGCAGATGCGGTCCCGACGCATTTCCCGACTTTCCGACGCACCCGATACGCTCGCCTTGCCGGACGCGGTCGCGCTCGCCGACGCGGAACGAGTTCAAGTGCGCGTACCACGTCTCGATGCCGTTTGCATGGCACAGTTTGACGATGTGGCCGAAATCCCGGCTCTTCCCGGCGAATAGCACGGTACCGTCCGCCGCCGCCAAGACCGGCGTACCCTTGGGCACGTTCAAATCCACGCCCTTATGTGGGCGTCCGTTGCGCATTCCGAATTGTGAGGAGATCCTGTATGTCGCGACATCCAAAGGAACGATGGAAGGGACGTTGTGCGGACGCACGACTTCCTCGCGCGGATGCACGCGTTCTTCGCGCCGTCGCGTCGCGCAACCCGCTTCGACCAATACCAACGTACAGCAACACAGCGCGATGCCCAATCGAATCAATGGTCTCATGCGCGACTCCTCCCAGCTTCGATGCGCAATAGTATACGCCGTTCTCGCCACTTTGATACCTCGCCGGATTTCAGTATGATAACCGGCATGGATTCGAGGAAACCAACATGGTCGCGCCGCGCGTTTCTTCAGACGTGTGCGGCCGTAAGCAGTGGGGCGGTAGCTATGCATGCAATCGCGGATGCGCCGCGGCCGGTATCGGGCCGCGCGTTTCACCTGTCCATTTCGGTGGATGCGCTCGAAGACGATCCTGACTTGTTGAACGTCGCGCGAAAGGCCGGCGTGTCGTCGGTTTGGATCGCCGGGTTCTTTTACGGTTACTGGCCGCATCCGATCGAGACGATTACGACATGGCGGCGACGTGCCGAGGAACTGGGTATGGCCGCGCAGGTCATCGACATCCCGCTCGGCCATCCCGGCGATTCGCTGGGCGCGAAGTCGGGAAATTTTCCGCTGACGCCGCCGTCGCACTGGCGCATGGGCTTCCGGCCCGACGGCACGAAGTACGCCGGGACTTCGCTTCACGCGCCCGCCACGGACGAGAACGTCGCGGCAATGCGCGTCTTGGCGAAAGCGGGCGTACGCCGCATGTTCGTGGACGACGATTTCCGGCTGGCCCAAGCGCCGGGGACCATCGGCGGCTGTTATTGCGACGAACACAAACAGGCGTTCTTGAAGAAGTGCGGCTATGGCGAGAACGAATGGCGCGACTTGCTTGACGCCGTTGCGCACCGTAACCCGACGAAGCCGTTACGCGCATGGCTCGATTTCACGTGCGACGAGTTGACGGCGTGTTTCCGTGCACAACAGGCCGCCGCGCCCGATATCGATCTCGGTATTATGGTTATGTACATGGGATCGGAATCGGCGGGCATCCGGTTGGACGATTACCGCAAGGTCCTGTTCCGCGTCGGCGAACTGATGTTCGACGATGCGTCGTTCGCAACGGTGAAAGGCAAGACGAACGAACTGTTCAGCGCGTTATTCCATCGCCGGTTCGCCGAACCCGAACGCGCATTCAGCGAAACCACCGCATTCCCGTCCGACAAGCTCTCGGCAAAAAACATGGCCGCGAAACTGGTCGTCTCGACCATCGCCGACGTGCGCAACACGATGTTCATGAGCGGGATCACCCCGTTTCCAAAGACCCATTGGGACGTGCTAGGCCCCGCGATGAAACGCCAAACCGAACTGCACGCGCGCGTCGCGGGACATAAACCCTTCGGACCGTTCAAGCACTTCTGGGGCGAACATGGGCGCATGGTCGGCGACGCCAATCCTTACAGCCTCTTCCTGGCAGTCGGCGTGCCGTTCGAAGTCGGCGACAAACCCGAAGGCGGATACGTCTTCCTCGGCGACGCCGACGCGCGCGGTCTCGCATCCACGCAAGCAGGAGAAAACGCGGTCTTGATTGCCCGGCCCGCCGTGGCATCGTTCGGCGGGCGGACCCTCGCCGAAGAATTGCCCGCGCTGTTCGCGCTCAAACACGAGATCGCGTCGGCGCTCAAAGACGTTCCGTATGTCGAGAACGACATTCCTATCGTATGCGCATGGTATCCAACGGCCCGTTGCGCGGTCCTGTGGAATCTCTCCGAGGAGCGCGCGGAAGCCGTCGTGCGCGTGAACGATTCCCGGCGTACGATTACCATCGACGCGTTGGACGCCGTCTTCGTGGAAGATATGCCCGGCAAGAAAGCCTAATCCGGAGGACAGGACGACATGGGAGTTTATTCCTCATGAAACAGCAAATGTTGGCGTGGCTTTGCCGGTTGTGCCCGGCGTGCAATGCGGCGCGACTTTGGCCGAACTCGACGTTCGCGAAAAAACTTGCGGCGGCTGAAAAGAACTGTCCAGCCTGCCGCGCGTACAAACAGGTATACGGCAAACCCGCGCAAGGTGAGTGATTGAACGCGGATCGCACCCGCCCGCCGAACAGGGCGGCTACTTTCCCCAGCCGTTTTTCAGGGCGCGCTCGGCATTTCCGCACGTGAACTTCGCGACTTGGTCTTCCGAATACTTGCGCAGCATGGCCTCGCGCAAAGGGCGGTAGTCGCGGGGCGATTTCATGTCCTTCGCAACGTCCGTCGTGCCGTCGAAGTCCGACCCGATGGCCACGACGTCGTCGCCGCCATGCCGGACAAGGTGGTCGATGCCATTGAGCACATATTCGATGCCGAGCGTCTTGGGCTGGCTGGCTTCGCGGTGGGTGAACATCATCATACCTATCACGCCGCCGGTGTCGGCAATCTGCTTGATTTCCTCGGATGTGGGACCGAACTCGGAAGAATCGTCGCCCGTTACGCATGCGTGCGACATGACCAGCGGTCGTTTCTTCGGATTGTTGCGCACGATATCGAGCACTTGTTTTCGGAACTCAAGAGTCCCATGCGTGGCGTCGACGAGAATGCCGACATCGAGCAGTTTCTCGATCAACTCGCGGCCCCACGGCGTTAGGCCGGACGTGTCTTGATACTTGGCATTGAAACAGCCGCACTTGGCGGGCATCCGATACTTCGAGAAGACGTTGACGCAGCCGCCCGCCTCGTTCGGATACAAGTGCGGGACGATCATGTGGCACACGCCGCGCGCGGCCAACTCGTCCACCATGTCGATATTGCCGTTGAGATGGTGCGCGCCCTCGATGGCGTGCAGCATGCAAATCTTCCCCGCGCCGGTGATACGCTGCATGTCGTCGAAGGCTCGCGCGACTTCAATGACATCCCCGCGCAACCGCCGCGTCTCCACAACCATCTTGTCCGCGAAATCGAGATATTCGCGCGTCAGTTCGTCCATCGGCGCCGAGGCGATATGTTTTGCGCGCGGATAGAGCGCGGTCACGATTTTCAGGGGCCACACGTCTACGAACATCTCGCGTTCGAGCACGTACGTCGAACACAGAAACGCTTTCACGCCCCCCGCTTCGAGCGCGTCGAAGTCCACATGCATCGACCACGGACACCACCACACCGGCGGATGATGGGCCTTCCAAAACCGCGTCCCGAACATGTACGACATCAGCGTGGGATGCGAATGGAGATCGACGATGCCGAATCGCTTGTCCGTCACGGCGCTAGCGACCGTTTCCCCGGTACCTGCCGTCATTCGAACATTGCTCATGCGTTCATCCTCATCGGTACGTTGGCGCCATTGTCCGTCAACCGGAGTTGAACCATCAACTCATGTGGCGCGACGTTTCCAACATCGTGCTATTTCGCGGCGCTTGTCAAGTTGTTTTTTCGCTGTCGCTACAGAAAACACATGCCTTCGCCTCTGTACGTCGGGGCTTCGCCACCGATCTTGCCTTGCGAGACGAAGTAGAGCGTGTTGAATCGTTCACAAAGTTCGCCAGCCTTGCCGTGGCGCAAGATGCCGGAATCTTCGATCCTTAACCCCATGGTCCGGGCGCGGCCCAGCCTCTTTGAGTTGGAGCGCGAGAGAACATGCTTGAGACAATCGGTGCGAGAAATGCGTTCACCGCGCTCACCACATCGGCGAACGACGCCGGAACGCGTGTCTGCTGGAGCCGTTTCCGAAACGCTGTCCAGTGAATCCGTTTTGCGGCGGCGAAGTCAGCCGTGAATGCCACGATCTCCGGGGGCAATTGCGTACCGCGCCGTTCAAGAGTCAATCGAATGGCCTCCCGCAACCGGGCTTCCTCGAAATCGAATTGTTGAGAGAGCAACCATATGTCATAGAAGTCCTTCATTCGACTGTTCAGTTCACCGTATTTCAGCATGGCGTCGAATTTCTCGGCAATGGCGCTCTCCCTGCTGTAGCACAACAGAATTGCCGCCGGGAAGTCGAGCATGGCTGGCAACTCAAGCTCTTGCGGTTCCGGGAAAACTGAGTCGCCGAACCCGATGTCTATTTGCATATCGATCCGGGCCGAATCCAATGTGCCCTGGAAGCGAACTCGAATTCCTTCGTAATCCGCGTCTTCCGCGATCCGCCCGGTCTGAATGGAATTTCTCTCAAAGACAAGGCCGTCTGGCTCGACCTCTACGGAAAGAACCCCTTGGATCTGGGCAAGAATGCGGGCTTCTTCGTTGCTCGTCATGCCCAGTAGGTCGATGTCCATGGTCGGTCGAAATTCCGGCGA
The DNA here is from genome assembly GCA_903925285.1 of Candidatus Hydrogenedentota bacterium. Taxonomy (GTDB): domain Bacteria; phylum Hydrogenedentota; class Hydrogenedentia; order Hydrogenedentales; family SLHB01; genus DSVR01. Next base: position 8,207 of record CAIYET010000059.1, read on the forward strand.
GTGCCAGACTCTCAGCATTAGTGCCCCCTTGAGGATGAATCGACGGGCATACGCGGACTTGGACAGCCGGAAAAGAAATCGCTCCATGGCGTAATATTGCATGAGTTCGTTGAACGGCCTCTTGTCGTTCTTGGCTCGGTTGAGAAGCCGCTGACGGACGGACGCGGGTACGTTCTTCGGGGGCTTGAGTTTCATATTGTCGCCTCGAGGTACGGCCGCATTACATTGTCAACCCGGCAGATCTTGGCATACTTGAGTAGCTCGCTCACATTGAATTTCTTCCGTTCTCTGTAGAATTTCAGTGCCTCGAGCACGACATCCATCCCAATTTTGTTGCGGAACTTGAAGCAGTCGGCCAGGGTTTTCTCGGGACTGTAAAAGCGAACGGCAACCCCGTCGATGCGATGCTCTTCGATGCCGGACGCGTAAGCCGCATCCGAGAACTTGTAGGCATGAAGAGGGGGGAAATCGAGTTGGGGTGTTCGTGAGTGTCTAGGGACTGCCACCGCGACTTCGTGCGGAATCTGCGTCGTCATTCCATGGTAAGCCAGCGCGGACACGAGGCAAATGACGGCGTTGGGAAAGCGCACAGTCGTCGTGACGAGATCCGGGTTGGCGATCGGGGGCAGTTCTGCCAGCCGGTAGACGCCTCTTGTCATCTGTTCGATGATTCCCTTGTCTCTGAGCGAATAGAGCATGTAGCGCGTGATACCGAGGCTGATGGCCTCGCTCATCCGAAGTCGGCCGCCGTGCTCGCGGAAAATCTGTTCAGACTTTTCTTTCATGTTCAGGCTCAAGACAAAAGGTCGGTATTCGCAAACAAGTGACAACAGTATGTCTGAGTCTTGGGGCAAAATCAAGGGGGTGAAATCATGCAACTGGCGGGGCCATAGAAAGGTCAATCGTTTATTCCGCGCGCTGTCCGCTACAGAAAACACATGCCTTCGCCTCGCCACGCCGGGTAGGCAACGAGTAGGTCGTCGAAACCGTTCCGGGCCAGGAACACGGCCTCGCGGACGCTGTAGGCCATGATCGAACGAAACAGGGGCGAAGCGGCTTGAATGCGCCGGAGCAGCGATAGGCAGCGAATGGACTTCGAGGCGATGCGGATCGGTTTGCCCCGCGCGCGTTCGAGGACCGCGCGAACGTTCTCGTCGAAAAGGTCGAGGTCGACGAACGCGAAGGGCATCGGCGTGTCGCGGAATATACGTTTGTAGTACTGATAACGATCCTCGCGTTCGTTCATGAGGTTACTTCGCTTCCTTCAGCGCCTCGTGCAGCCGCCACAGCAACCTCGCGCTCTCACGATAGACGAGCGGGGCAATCTCCGGGCCGCACGAGTTCTCCTCTCCGTATTGTCCGTTGGGTTCATACGCGCGCGGGGTCTTTTCATCCCATTGGCTCTTGGGAATGATATAGCCGATTTCGTCGTTGGCAAGGCCGATAATCATCCGCATCTTGCCTTCCATGATTTCCTTGCGCAATGGCGGCACTTCCACCGGCACGCACGGATAGAAATCCGCGCCCGGAGGATTCGCGATGCCGCCGTCGCCGATCTCCGGATACAGTTCGCCGGGGATCGTCGCCATTTCCACATCGCCGATGCGCACAACGTCCACTTCCGAGCGCGCGTTGCAGGGCCAGAACACGCCCGGATGGATTAAGCCAAGGACAATCGCCACTCGGAAAACGCCCCGCGTAGACCCGTAGACGGTTTTGGCGCCGACCGCGACGCGGGGCTTCTCGTTCTTCCAGACAGTCGAGCCGCGCAAGGCGTTCACCGTCTTGACGGCAAGATTCTGACCGAGCGCCTCGGCCTTCTCGAACGAGTCTTGCTTGAACTTGCGCACGCCGTCGCGATGCGGAACATCGAGGCCGAGCGGCGTCATCAGACCGCCTACCATGCCTTGAAAATACAGACACATCCCGCCAAGCCCCTTCACGCCGTTGGGTTCGGGCACGCCCTTCTCGACGCCGTCGCGCCAGTATCCGCAAAAATCGGACGTGATAAAGGGATTGCGCCCGCCGAGCGTTTCGGGATGGTTGCCCCAGTTGACCATGGTGGCGATCGTCACGTCCGTTCCCGGCTTCACGAATCGGATGCAGTTGAGCTTGGTATCGATAACGATCGGTTTTCGCGTGTCGTTCACGAAACCTTCAGGGTTCAACTCGTACGTGGTACAGTACATCTCGACGGGCTCGAGATGTCCGAGGGCTTCTTCCACGGCCTCTTTGCAGGCATCGAGCACGCGTTCCATGTGCGGCGTGTCGAAGTTCCAAGGCGTCGGGATTGGCCCGCTGTATATGCCCATCGTGTCGGGCGTCTCATGGTTGTGCACACACGACACGATGACGTGGTCAACCCCAAGGCGCGGATCGATCCGCTTGCGAATGTCGATAACCTTGTCGTGAAACAGGCCGATGGCATCGAGCGTGGCCATGGCAACGGTCACGCCATTGTTGCGAAACGCGATGGCGCGCACGTCGATGGGGTCGTGGACGCCCTTGGCGGGCCGGTCGGTGTTGAACCCCGTCAGCCACACCGCGTCGAACTTCCCATTGTGGTTGCGGTCGACGTACGAATCCGGCCCGGCCAGCGACTTGAAGTGGCTCAAGAGGCCCGTCTTCGGCTTGTACGTATTGTCGTTGTCGGCATCGACGAACGTATCGTAATCTTCCATATGCGGCGTAATATCGCGCTGCGCCACACCGACCTCGAGCATCTGCGGCTCGCCGCTGCCCGTCGTCACGAAATCGAGGTAATAGAACCTGTACGGCCCCTTCATCCGGTAACCCAAGAAGACCAGCAACGCGAGAATTAGAAAGCCAAACACCACGACGGTCTTACGGCGTCGCAAGAGCATCCTCGACATCTCCCTGCCGACTTCGCGGCGGCCATGCGTACCTTGTACGCCCTTGGACAGGCGGTACAACATCATATTCAGGAAGACCCGCATTCTATCATGTAGCCCCGCGCAAAGGAAGGCGATTGGAGTTGTCGCAAGAAGCTTGACGCGGCGCGGCGATTATAGTAAGGTGATCGATGCTGCGGTGTTGGACATGGTAACAGCCGTTTGGGCGGCATGAAGGATGGGTGTGGTATGTTCGACGTATTGATTCGGAACGGGCTGGTGTTTGATGGCACGGGGACGCCGGGGATCAAGGCGGATGTCGGCATCGAGAAGGACCGTATTTCGCTTGTCGGGCATGCCAATGGGGCTGTCGCGGCGCGTGAAATCGATGCTTCGGGCAAGGTGGTTTGTCCGGGTATTGTCGATCCGCATTCGCATGCGGATCTGACGATTTTCCGTTCGGATCACGTGCGCATGCTCGAGCCGCTGGTGCGGCAAGGCATCACGACGTTCATCGGCGGCAACTGCGGCCTCGCGATGGCGCCGCTGGGAAATAAGCACCGCAAAGAATTGCAGCAGTATATCGAGATATTTACAAACCTGGATCTCGACCGGGAATGCCCATGGCAAAGCATGGGCGAGTTTCTCGATACGATCGAACAACGCGGGGTTCTGCTCAATACGGGCGTACTGGCGCCGCACGGCGTCATCCGAATCAACCAACTCGGACCGGAGCGCCGCTACGCGACCGACGCCGAGTGCGACGCCATGGCCGAAGAGGTCGAGCGCGCCGTCGATGAAGGCGCCCTGGGCCTTTCTGCCGGACTGCAATACTACCCCGGTAGCCATAGCGATACGCGAGAAATGGTGCGGCTGGGCCGGGCACTCAAGCGTCACGACGGCATCTTCGCATGCCATCTGCGCAGCTATTCGGCGAACACGCTGCCACAGGCCATCGACGAGGTCGTCGAGGTCGCGCGAACGAACGGCATCCCCGCACAGATCTCGCACATATTCTCGATCCCGGACTACGGCCCCTTCGGCAGACCCATTCGCGCGGCCATTCGTGCGCTCGCCAAATTGTCGAAATACTGGATGCCGCCGTTGCCATTGGAGGGTCCGCTCCGGCAGTGCGTCGACCGGATGCTGCGCGCCATCGAACAAGGCGCCGACATCGGCATGGACATCATGCCCTCGACCACCGGGTTCACGCATCTCCTGGCTTTTTTCCCGCCGTGGGCGCTCGAGGGGAGCCGTGGAGACATCATTGCGCGGTTGCGCGATCCGGAATGCCGCGCCCGCATCCGCCGCGCGATCGACCACGGCAAAATGAAATGGCCGCACGTCGAAAATGACAGTTGGTCGCTGAACCTCTTCCAGTTGATGGGTTGGGAATGCTGCCGCATCATGGCCGTCGCTTCCGAAAAGAACAAGCATTACGAAGGCATGCGGCTCGTCGACATCGCGCACGATCTCGGCAAGCATCCGCTGGACGCCGCCTGCGATCTCCTGCTCGAAGAAGATGGCCATGTCCTCATCTTCGAGTCGATGGCGCAACCGGAAGACAACCTCACCGAGCGTACAACCTTCGCGCCGATCAGGCATCCGAAAGTTGCCATTTCCACCGACACGATCCTCATGGGGATGGGCAGGCCGTCGCTGCTGTTCTCGAGCTGCTATCCGAAGTTTCTCGGACGGTACGTCCGCGAGAAACATCTGCTGCCGCTCGAAACCGCCATCCATAAAATGACCGGACTGCCCGCAGCGCATTTCCGCCTCAAAGGCCGCGGGCAGATCGCCGAGGGCGCCTTCGCGGATGTTCTCGTCTTCGACTCGGACCGCATCGCATCGCGCGCCACATTTGACCAACCGCAACGCACGCCCGTCGGAGTCGAGCATGTCTTCATCAATGGAAAGCATGTGGTCGAAGGCGACACGTTCCATGCGGACCTGAAGGCCGGCGCCGTCTTGCGCCATACCTGATAGCATCAAAGCGCCGAACGATGGGGGCCAAAAAATAAGCTTGCATTTCCAAACCATTCGGCATATTATATGATCGCTTACATGGTTTATGCCGGAATACTCGCAATTGAATCTCTAAAAACAATTATTATTGGCGACGTGTGTTTGGAAAGGGGTGGTCATGATTGTGGCGGAAGGTTTGTTGGCGAATCGGGTATTGGTAGTCGACGATCTTGTCGAGAATACTTGTATTCTGGAGGCCTTTCTCGGCGCGAAGGGATATGAGGTCTCGTCCGCGACCAGCGGGGAGAAGGCGTTGGAGCAAATCGCGGCGCATCCGCCGGACATACTTCTGTTGGACCTGATGATGCCGGGCATGGACGGTTACGAAGTATGTCGGCGTCTGAAACAGTCGCCCGAAACCCGCCACATCCCTATCATCATTGTCACAGGGCTTCACGAGCGCGAAGCCAATATCAAGGCTTTGGAAGCGGGCGCGGACGATTTCATCGCGAAACCGTTCGACTCGCTGTTGCTCGATGCGCGTATTCGGAGCTCGCTACGCGCGAAGGGGCTTCAAGACCGGATTATCCAGTATCAGAAGCAACTCGAGGCGCAGAACGAGGAATTGGAACGGCATGTGCGCGAGCGGACGACACAGGTTATTCGGACGCAGCGGGTCGCGGTGTTCAGCTTGGCCCGGCTGGCAGAATCCCGCGACACGGAGACCGGCGCCCACCTCGAACGGATTCGGTCCTATGCACGTTTGATTGGGACGCAACTCGCGCAACACGGTCATTACCGCGAGATACTGACGCCGGATTTCATCGACGAGATCTACCATTCGAGTCCTTTGCACGATATCGGCAAGGTGGGAATCCCGGATGGCATCCTCCTCAAGCCGGGGCGGCTGACGGCGGAAGAATTCGATGTTATGAAGACGCACACGCTGATCGGCGGGGACACGCTGCGTGCGGCCGATATCGAGGCGGGCCGCGAGTCGTTCCTGGCGACGGGACGCGATATTGCCTACTACCATCACGAGCGCTGGGACGGCAACGGCTATCCGTTCGGGCGGCGCGGGTCCGAGATTCCTATCGAGGCACGGATCGTCGCCGTGAGCGACGTTTACGACGCGCTGTCGTCCAAACGGCCGTACAAAGAGGCGTTTACGCACGACAAGTCGAAAGGCATCGTCGTCGAGGGCCGCGGCACGGCCTTCGAACCGGCGATCGTGGACGCATTCCTCGAGTGCGAGAGCGAAGTACTGAAGATTCATACTAAGCTTCAGGACAACGGCATAGGCCAGGCATACGGAACAAAGACCCAATCGAAGGTAGCCTGAGAGCGCGTGAAGAAATCGAAGACGCCGAATTGCGCGGCCGTCACTCATGGATGTTTTCGTTGGCTGGACAGGCGCGCCCGAAATGCCATATGATCACCCGAATTGAGCGGAGATTCGAGTATGGATTGGGTTTGCGAGGCGGTGTCGTTGCGGGGCGCGGTCGAGATCCCCGGATCGAAATCGCATACGATTCGCGCGGTGGCGATTGCATCGCTGGCCGACGGCGACAGCCGGATCCGGCGTCCGCTCGATTCGCAGGATGCGCGGTCGGCGGTGGCGGCGTATCGAGCACTGGGCGCGGTCATCGAGATGGACGCGAACGAGTGGCGGGTAACGGGCGTAGACGGCAGGCCAAATGTCCCGGACGACGTTATCGACGTGGGCAATTCGGGATCGACGCTGAACATCGCGATGGGTTCGTGCGCGCTGCTTTCCGGAGGCGCGGCGGTGCTCACGGGCGACGCGCAGATTCGGCGGCGGCCGTCGGGTTCCTTGGCCGCGTCGTTGAACGACTTGGGTGCGATGGTCAGTTCGACTCGCGACAACGGCTGTGCGCCGTTCGTCGTAGAAGGGCCTTGGCTCGGCGGCGATACCACGATCGAGGCCGTCAGCAGCCAATATTTGACGAGCCTCTTGCTCAATGCCCCGCTGGCGCAGGGCGAGACGCGGATAAACGTGGCGCTGTTGCACGAGAAGCCGTACGTCGAGATGACGCTCGATTGGCTTCGTAGCGAAGGCATCGTTTGGCACGCGACCGGGTTCGGCGCGTTCACGGTACCGGGTTTGCAGCGGTACCGCCCGTTCGACCGGCGGATTCCGGGCGACTTCTCGTCGGCGACGTTTTTTTTGGCCGCGGGCGCGTTGCCGGGCAACGATGTGACCTCGGTCGGGCTCGACATGAACGATACGCAGGGCGATAAGGCCGTGGTCGACTATCTGCGCCGGATGGGCGCCGAAATCGAAATTGACGCGGACTCGGTTCGCGTTCGCGGAGACCGTTTGCAGGGTTGCGACTTCGTTCTGAACGCGACGCCGGATGCGTTGCCGATGATGGCCGTACTGGGCTGTTTCGCAGAAGGCACGACGCGATTGCTCGATGTCCCGCAGGCGCGAATCAAGGAAACGGACCGTATCGCGGTTATGAAGCGCGAACTCGATAAGATGGGCGCATGTATCGAAGAGTTGCCGGACGGTTTGGTCGTCCACGGCTGCGAACTGCACGGCGCGAACGTAAACGGCCACGGCGATCACCGCGTGATCATGGCGTTGGCCGTTGCGGCGAGCCGCGCGAAGGGCGTTACGCATATTCACGGCGCGGACGCCGTTGCGGTGACGTTTCCAACGTTTGCCGCATCGTTGTCCGCAATTGGCGGAAACATTCGGAAGGATAAAGGATGAAGGACGAAGGCACACTTCGTCCACTTCGTCCACTTCCTCAAGCCTGAAATCTCTGGAAGGAGAGTGGAACATGTTCGGATGCACATACGGAACGCTGTTTCAGACCTCGGTCGCGGGCGGCAGCTATCAGGAAGGGCTGACTGTTCATTTACAGGGCGTGCCGCCGGGACTGTCCATCACCGAGGCGGAGATCTACGAGGCGCTCCTGACGCGCAAGCCCGGCCAGAGCGAACTGGCCTCGCCGCGTCGCGAACCGGATGTGCCCGTCATCTACAGCGGCGTGAACGCAGCGGATACGATGCCGGGTTTCAAGAACAAGGGCTGTACCAACGGTACGCCGATGGTTATCCTGATCCCGAACCTCGACCGGCATTTCGAGCATATCGAGCAGTATCAATCGACCAATCGCACGCCGAGACCGGGCCATGCGTCGTACGCCTCTTATGTCAAGTACGGCGAATGGGACGACGCCATCGGCGCGGGATTCTTTAGCGGGCGCTACACGTCGACGATTGTCGCTGCGGGCGCGGTGGCGCGGCGCATTCTCAAACAGCATGGCATCGAGGTCTTCGCGTATGTGAAAGAAGCTGCGGGCGTGCGGGCCAGCGACATATCGCACGACGCGGCGCGCGCGAAGGTGGACGCGTTTCGCGCGGTGCGCAAGGCGTACGATCCGATCTACGATTGGGTGTTCGCGTCCGGCCGGATTACGCCGGACATGCGGTTTCTGCAAAAGATGGCCGTGTTGGCGGAACTCGAACGCGACCTGATCGCGATCCAAGACGCGGCAAAACCGATCGACGCTCAAGCGATTCGTAACGAGTACGGCATTCACCCAACCATGAATTGTCCCGACGTCGACGCGGCGTTCGAGATGGAAAAACGGATCCTCGCGATTCGCGATGAAGGCGATTCGAGCGGCGGACTCGTCGAAGTCGTGGCAACCGGCGTGCCCGGCGGCATGGGCGAACCGGTCTTCCGCAAACTCGATGGCGAACTCGGACGCATGATGAGCATCGGGACCATCAAGGCCGTCGAAATCGGCGCGGGATACGCCGTGAAAGACATGCGCGGCTCGGAGTGCAACGACGCGATCCGCGCCAAGGACGGCAACGTCTACTTCGAGTCGAACAACGCCGGCGGTATTACGGGCGGCCTGACCACGGGCCAGCCGATCATAGCGAGGCTGGCCGTCAAACCGACGCCGACCATCGCCAAGGATCAGAAGACCATCGACAAAGTCTCGCGAGAAAATACCGTTCTAAGTGCGGTCACGCGGCGCGACCCGACCATCGTCGCACGCGTGTGGCCCGTGGCCGAAGCGTTCACCGCGCTTATTCTCCTCGACCATTATATGCAGCACCTAGCCTATCGCGCCCTCTGGACCAAGCAGGCCTGAGAGCAAACAGGTACGTGAAAAGAAAGAAATTCCGGCTCTTCCGGATTTCGCGTACTTCTTTTTCACTTTCACGGAAAAGTATCGTTTCGATTTGGTTTCCCCGAAGGTGAGGAACATGAATAGCCGTGGGTGACAACCCACGGATACAAAACCGACATCCATCGACCCTGGAAGGGTCGCACTATGTCCATATCATCGTTAATAAAAGTCGACATCGTACTCCTTGTGCGACCCTTCCAGGGTCGGTGGTTAAGTATTTGTGCCCGTGGGTTGTCACCCACGGCTATTCATGTTTCTCCCCTTCGGGGAAAGTCAGTTGAGGCGACAACTTCGGGAAAATTCAGTTGAGGCGACAACTCTCGCAAAGAGTGGAAGCTCTCTTATAAAGTGCGCTAAATTCGGGAGATCCAAAATTTTCTTCGACCCATTCGTCTCATCCGTCCGATTCGTCCCATCTCGCGAATAATCCGCCCTGTCTGCGGTGTTCTCTTAAGTAAGACTTGACGAAGTGGCGGACGCGCGATACGCGCATATGGGAGACGACACGATGAAACGAATTGGTTTGGCTATGGCGGGTATGGCTGCGGGCATTGGAATGCTGGTTTCGTTGGTGTATGCCGAGGAAAAAGGGACTCCGCTGAAAATCGGCGATAAAGCCCCGGATTTCGTCATCGGCGGCACGGCGGACAAGCCGTTGCGGCTTTCGGATCTCGTGGGCAAGAAGAATGCGCTTATCGCGTTCTATCCGAAGGCGTATACGCCGGTATGCACGTCTGAGATGTGCGGTTTTCGCGACGATTTTTCTCGGTTTCGCGATGTCGATACCGAAGTTGTTGCCGTGAGTTTGGATAAGCAAGCGAAAAGCGACCAATTCAAGCACGACAAGGAACTGCCCTTCAACGTGCTGGGCGATCCCGAAGGAAAGATCGTCCGTGCGTTCGGCGTGTCCATCATTCACGTGCCGATCGTCGGCAAGGCGGCCAAGCGTTCCGTGTTTCTTGTCGACAAGCGAGGAGTTATCCGCTACGTGGATGCGGATTACAGTATCAAGAGCGGCAAAGATGGCCTGTACAAGGCCATGGAAGCCTTGAAAGGCAAGGCAGTTTCATGAGCGGGCAAGCAATGCTCGAATCTTTTCACGCAGCGCGGGAACGACCTCCGTCTCGAACCATGGGTTGGCATTCAACCACTGTGCGTTGCGGAACGAGGGATGTGGGAGAGGAAAGAACTTCGGAAGGTATTCGCGCCAAGATCGGACGGTTTCTGTAACCGATCCGTGCTTGCGCAAGCCCAGATAATAGGTCTGCGCGTACGCACCAACGAGCAGCGTCAACTCGATATTGGGCAAGTGCTCCAAGAGGCGCGGATGCCACGTCGGCGCGCATTCCGGGCACGGCGGCATATCGCCGCCACGGGGTTCGCGGCCCGGATAACAGAGGCCCATCGGAATGATCGCAATGCGCGACTCATCGTAGAACGTGTCGTGGTCCACGTCCATCCACGCCCGCAGGCGCTCGCCGCTCGGATCGTTCCACGGGATGCCCGTCTCGTGCACATGCAACCCCGGCGCCTGCCCGACAATGAGCAGACGGTCCGTGACGCGCGCACGCAGAACCGGATGCGGACCCAGCGGCAGCTTGTCGGCGCACAAGCGGCATGCGCGCACTTCCTGCTTCAACGCTTCGAGTCTGACCTCCGCAGTAGCCATCGTTAGACCGCCACTTCGACGAATTCGCTCGTCACCGTGTCGCCATCGAACGTGAACAGCCGGTAACCCTTCGCGGACGATTTGTCGAAGTTGTCTCGCGACGACGCGCAACAGGCCGTCGTCGTAAACAAGACCCCGTCGCGCTCTTCGACCTGGTTGCCATGGTAATGGCCCGAAGCCGCGAGCTTCAGTTTCTTGCCCGAAAAAATACCCAGAACTTCCTCGGCGTTCTTGACGCGATACGATTTCGTGTTTGGATTCAGAGGATGGTGCAGGAACAATCCGATGGGCCGTCCGTTCGATATGCGTTTCACTTGCTTGCGCAGCCAATCGAGTTCATCCGCCTGAATCGTCACGTCGCTCGACGCCCCCTCGCACGAATTCAGACCGATGAAGGTCCAACCGGCCTCTTCGCGTACCCAGTGCGCCGGACCAAACACCTTCTCGTACGTGCCGACCGGATGCGCCGCGCGCGGTTCGACATCGTGGTTGCCCGGCACGGCCAAGTACAGAATCTTAAACCCTTTCAGCGACTCCTTGGCCATATTCAATTCCGACAACTTCGCGCTCGTCGACAAATCGCCGATGACGACGGCCAGGCGCACATCCTTCGTCTCGCCGATCTGCGCGACCGCCTTATTGATCAGGGTCATGCTCCGCGCATCGGCCACGTGCAGATCGTTCATCGCCGCCACCTTGAACGGTCCTTTGTCCCTGCCGCCGATCAGCGGAATGTGCGTGCTCGCGCACGAACTCAGGCCCAACGCCCCGACCAGCCCGATAAACTCACGCCGTGTCAATTTCATAAACGTTCCTTTCAGTTATCATGCGCTCGCGAACGCCTTGGCGACACCCCACGATCTTGCAGAGACCGCATGCGCAAGTCAACCAGCACACGTCCATCGCGTCCATCATGTCCTGTCGGACTACCTCATACGGGGCGCGTATCGGCTATTTCGACATGAAGCCCTTGGGCGGATTCGGTACGGGTTCGTATTTGTGATCGAGGGTGTCCGGAATGATACGGATGGGCGTCGTAAACGTAAACGGGGCGCCGGACGCGCTTGGGAACTGCAACTCGATCAGGTACGCGGTCCAGCCCTCGACGGGCTTCTCGACCTTGCCGACATACGATCCGTCGGGTTGCGGTGCGAGGTCCGTGGCCTTGTATGCGTCGCCAAGGATGTCTTCACGAAAATCGCGCGCCTTGGGGTTCGTAGCCTGCCACAACTTTACCGAGGACGGCTTCGACTTGGTCGCGACGCGTACCGTCGCGTCGTCTATGAAGGTCCAGTCATATTCAGGGATAGTTTCTTTGTTCGCGATCGCGCCGAAAAACGCCTGAAGGCTCTCGTATGCAGTCGCATTGAGCCCGTGCCCCGTGTTGGGTACGGAGCGGAGGTACTTGGGGCCTTTCAGATCGCTCCAATAGAACTTCCACGAATCCGGCAGGAAAAACTGGTCGCCAGCGGAGGTCATGATGAATTTGGGCATGGTCAGGCGGTCGAGATAGCTGTACGGATCGACGATCTTCATCATGGCGGCGTACTCGGGCGTTTCCATCCACTCCATGATGCCCATATGCTCATAATCGTCGATGGCCGGCGCCCAGAACCCGTAGACTTCTTTGTGATGGCGGAAGGACGGGATTATGTTGAGCATATCGATCACGGCCGGTGCGATGGCGACCGCGCGCTTGTCCACAAGCCCGACCGTCCAAGTGGTCCAGCCGCGTTTCGATCCGCCGGACGGGACAAATGTTTCGACGCGGTGTTTGCCTCCTTGTTGGCTCGCGCAAAACGCCTGGATTGTGTCCATGGCGCGCACGACGGCCTTGGTCATTGGGAGGCGCAACGGCCATTCATCGCCGCCCGTTCTGAGGTATTTGTCCCACGTGTAGGCGATGATCGAATCCTCGGAACGTCTCTTGTTGTCGTCGAGAAACGTCAAGGGTTCGTTGGGAATGTTCGAGAGTTCACAGGCGATGGCGTGGGTGGCCGTGGCGATGGTATGCAGTTTCACGTCGCCGCCTTTCGGAGCCGCGTCCTTATTGCTCCCGCCGCCGATAAAGATCAACGCGGTCTTGCTCTTGACCTTCTTCGGGACGACGATGGTCAGCCAATGCGTCCAGACCGGCTTGTCGACTTCGGTTGCCGACCGCCACTGTTGCGAGGTCATGCCGAGGACGTATCCCGTCGCACCTTTGCCTTCAAACGTGTTCACGAGTTCGTACTTGTAGTTCGGGTCTGGCTTCGCGACATAGCGGTCGAGCGCGGTCATTTTCGCAGCGTCGGTCTCGCGCAGATTCGATTGCGGCGCAACCTCCTTCGGAGCGGCATACGCATACCCCGCTGCGGCCAGTATCAGCAGTACAACCAGCATCCAACGCAGTTGTTTTTTCATGTTTCCAGTCTCCACTCCGGGTTACTTCAGGCCCAACGCTTGTTCCATTTCTTCAAGCCCCGTCAGGGGTCCCAACGACTCGGGTATTGCGCACGACGGCCCCAACCGTTCGCCCACGCGCCGGTAGAAGGCGTTCTTCGACGTCGCGTTCGGGAACGTGTTCCGCGCCCACTCGCTCAGGTAGCCCATGCCGGCGTGCGCCTGCAATCGCGTATGCGCATACATGATCAGGGCGCCCGCCAGAAACACCGGTATCAAGGGCTGTAGTTCGGGCGCGTTGAAATCGTCCACGAACCGGTTCCCGTACGCGTTCATCTCCGTGCCGACGACAATCGGCAATCCGCGTCCTGCCGCCAACGCGACGAATTCATACAGCTTATCGAGCTTGAGCGCCTTCACGGCGGGGTCTTTGATGTTCCAACTCCGGTCGGGGATGATATTGACCGCCGCAGCCCCGCCCGCCACCATCACGTCGAACAGTTCGTCGATGGCCAGTTCGCCGGTGGTCGTGCCGTCCAGCCACGCGAACGTCGGGATCGCCCCGTTGGCAAGCGTAAAGGCATTCACGTCATCGAGCGCCGGGAAGTCCGGTCCGCTCGCGGACACGTAGCCCACACCGCCCGCCTTCATCGTCTTCGACCGGATCAGCGCCTGCAACGACGGCGGATCATCGAGCACCGCGCGGATCGCCGCCGGTCCGGAACGCAGTTTCTCCGCCCAGAACGCCGTCCGCGCGTCCTCATCGGGAAACACGGCGCGCGCTCGAATATCGTATGCGGCGCACAAGTGCCGTTCCGTCGCGTTGCCCTTGGGCGTCAACGGCAGCACATCGCGGTCGAAATCGACATTCGCGGGTTCCAGATATGGGTTCACGCGTTGCGCGATCCCGCGCGTCCGATCCTGTGCCAGCGTTTTCAAACGCGACAAAAGCGCCGTATCCCGTACCGTGCCCGAAACGAATCCAACGCCCATGTGATACGACACACCCGGTTCGCCCGGCGAGTTGATCTCGCGCGTCGCGAACGGCGGCACGAACACGCGCGTCTCGAGGCCCGCGCACCCGCGCAAATCGAGTAGCGCGCATGCTTCGAGAAACTCGTCGACCGCATCGAGCACGTCGAAATCGACGATCCCCGCGACGTACAACCCTTCGCGTTTCGCGCGCCACGCAAAATACGACGGCGAATACCCGTAGCCGTTGAACGAGAAAAACGTATGGCAATGCAGGTTCACCGCTCGAGACGCAGGCGTCGCGCCCGTGACCTTCTCTCTCGCGGCCAGTTCCTCGAGCGCCGCGCGCCGCGTCCCCGCGTCGAAATCGTTCAACCGGCGCTCGAGCGCCTCGATGGAAAACTCCATGACAACCTCCATGCGTTGGCTTCGTGTGCGGAGCGGTAATTCTACACGCCGCACGCGCTTCGGTCAACGCATAGCCCTATCATTGAGTTTCACGGCTCGGCGCAGACGACAACGGGAACATCGAGATGACTATCGGGCGAGGCGGCGCGAGCGAGGGCCTTGTCGATTTCGCGCGAGGCGGCTACATCGAGGTAAATCTCACCGCACTGGACGCATCGTTCGACCGCAAGGCGCTGGACCATCACATACTGGTTGTGCGCCTGGGCCATGTAGTCCACCCGGGCGGGGGCCACGGGGCCTTTGCAAAAATAGCACGTTTTCATGCCCGTACTCTCCAATCGTTTCGCCACAATCTGCTGTCTGGGCGGTAAACGGTGATTATCACCAACTCGTCTTCTTGCTGAGTTGACTACGCGCTCACTCTGCCAGTTTCATTCCGCCGGCGCAAGGCTGCCGCGCCGGCGCCGGCGCAAGGCTTTCGCGCCGATATTGGTAGCGTGGCAGATCAGGGGCATCCTATTCAATGGCCGAACGTGGGACGACCAGGGTTTCGCGGACGGCGTCGGTGGCGGCGTCGCGGATCGAGGCAGTCACATTGGCGGCGTCGATGGCGACGATGGCATACGAGGCGGGTTGGCCACGGTTGGTCCGGGCTGTGAGGTGGCCCGGATTGATGTAGAAGGTTCGTCCGATGAGGGTCAAATTGGGCGTGTGCGTATGGCCGGTCAGGACGATGCCTGCGGCGCGTTCGGTGTGTCGGAGGTCTTTGTCGGCGTGGGCACAGGCCACATCCAGGCCGTCGAAGGTCTCGATGAGGCGCTTCGGGATGCGCGTGTCGAGGTATTCGGGGCACCAAAGTCCTGGGACCATCCGCACGTCGTATCCCATGCGCGACAACTCGAGCGCGTCGCGGTAGTCGTCGCCCAGATGGAACAACACGTCTGCCCCATACACGCGGGTCATCGCGACGGCAGCCAGGTGCATCAATTCGCCGTTGCCGTGGGTATCGCTCATTACGCCGAGGATCATAAAGGGATTATAATGAGCGCGACGTACGAAGTGCGAAGTGTCCACCGCTGCATTGTCCACGCGAGACCTCAAATGCTATCGTGGCGTCATGGACACGTCCGAACTCGATTACGATTTGCCGCCGGAACGCATTGCGCAGCACCCCGCCGAACCGCGCGACGCCTCTCGCCTGCTTGTGTTGGACCGCTCGAGCGGAGAGATCCGGTTGGATGCGTTCCGCAACATCGGCGCATACCTGCGCGCGGGCGATTGCCTGGTCATGAACGATACGCGCGTGATCCGCGCGCGTTTGCGCGGGCGCAAACCGTCCGGCGGCCAGGTCGAAGTCTTTCTGTTGCGCGAACAGTCGCCGGGCGTCTGGACCGCGCTGGTCCGGCCTTCGGCGCGCGTCAAACCAGGATCGAAGGTGCGCATTGCGGACGCGCTCGATGCGGTCGTCGGCGATATCATGCCCGACGGCCAGCGTCTCATCCGGTTCGAGGATCCGGCGGTCCTGGAACGGCTCGAAGAGATTGGCGAGATCCCGCTGCCGCCCTACATCCTTCGCGCGCATCCGGACAGCAGCGACTTGACGCGATATCAGACCGTATATGCGCATACGCCGGGCGCCGTGGCCGCGCCGACGGCTGGGCTGCATTTCACGCCTGAAACGTTGAGTGGACTCGAGCGGGCCGGGATCTTGCACGCGACGCTCACGCTGCACGTGGGCTATGGCACCTTCAAGCCTGTCACCGCCAGCACGCTCGAAGCGCATCGCGTGGACAGCGAGGACTACACCTTCTCGGAAGAGGCCGCGCGCTTGCTCGGTCGAGTCCGCGCGGAAGGCGGGCGCATCGTGGCGGTGGGGACGACCTCGGCACGGGTCCTCGAGACGTGCTATCGGGACCGCGCGTTCCACGCCGCCGCAGGCGAGACGGACCTATACATCCATCCGCCGTATACGTTCCACGCCGTCGACGCGCTTCAGACCAATTTTCATCTCCCGCGTTCGAGTCTGTTGGCGCTCGTGTTTGCCTTCGCGGGCAAAGACCGCGTTCTCGACGCCTACCGTCTGGCCATCCGCGAAGACTTTCGCTTTTACTCGTACGGCGACGCGATGTTGATCCTGTGAATGAACCGAAACAAGGCCGTCAGAAGTCAGAAGTCAGAAGTCAGAAGTCAGAAGTCAGAATTCAGAATTCAGAATGGCACTGCCGCCGAGATATCCGTTGAACATTCTGACTACTGACTTCTGACTTCTCTTAAAGCGAATCGCGCGAGATGAATTCCAGGAAAGACGCGAAGGCCCACTCAAGGTCCACGAGCTTGCGGCGGATTTCGTCGAGGGCGGATTCGCGCGCGGCCGTTTCGACGTCGTAGGCTGCTTGATACACGACTTCCGCGCTCACGTTGGCCGCGGCGCCTTTGATGGAATGGGCCACGTACTGGGCTGCGGGCGCGTCATGGGCCGCTACGGCCTGGTTCAGGCGTCCCAACTGGCGCGGGGTTTCTTGCATGAATACATTCAGGATGCGCGTGCAGAGTTCCCGATTGTGGCCCATCCGCCGCGCAAAATCGTGACGGTTGAATACGACCAACCCCGCGCGCGTGTCTCCACAAGCGTTCAATCCCGCCTGCACACCGCGTTCGGCGCCGCTTCCTGCCCCTGCATTCGTTTCCATACCGTCCTACCTCTTCGCGTTGGATGCTATCATAGCACTCCTTCGGTTTCGTAATGGCGCTGCCGCTCATTCTGACGCCTGTATTCTAAATTCTTCTTCGTGTCGAGTATACTGCAAGAGAGTCAGGAGATGGAGTCTTCAACCGGAGGGCAGGATTGTATGATGTCAAAGGAGCATGGAATGGATCGGCGCGACTTCTTCCGTCGCGCGGGACAAGGCGCAGCACTGGCAGGTTTGGGATTGATGGCGGCGGAAGCGGCGCAGGCGTCTGCGAAGCGCAATATCGCGCCTGCGGATCCGCGCGCGCCGAAGACTGGGCGTCTGCTCAAGGACGACGAGATCATCGGTATCGGCATGATCGGCATCGGCGGGATGGGCGGCGGCCATGTCGAGGAGTTGTGCGCGATGGAAAAAGCGGGCGCGAAACTCCAGATTCGTGCGGTAAGCGATGTCTACAAGCGACGCCAGGTCTATCGCCAGAAGTGGATCAAGAGCAGCGTCGGACGCGATGTCGACGTGTACACGAACTATCGCAAATTGCTCGAACGCGACGATATCCACGCGGTCGTCATCGCCACGCCCGACCATTGGCACGCGTTGAACGCGATCCACGCGATGGAAGCCGGCAAGGACGTGTATTGCCAGAAACCCGTTACGCTGACCGTCGAGGAATCCGTCCTGGTCCGCGACAAGGTCCACGAGACGGGCCGAATTTTCCAGTGCGGCGCGCAAAAGACGTCCGAAGACTTCTGGTGGCAAGCCCGCGCGTTCATCAAGAAGGGCGGCATCGGAAAAGTGCTCTGGGCGCAGGCGGATTACAGCCGTAACTCGACCGGCGGTCCGGACGACCGCGGCGGCGAATGGAACTGGCACATCGACCCCGACTCGACCGACAATCCAAACGCCGGCGAAGCCTCGATCGACTGGCAGCAATGGATCGGGCCTGCGCCAAAACGCCCGTTCTCGCAGCCGCGCTTCTTCCAGTTCCGCAAGTTCTGGGATTATTCGGGCGGCATCGCGACGGACTTGCTGTATCACGTGCTCGCGCCGATGACGCTCGCGCTCGATGCGAAAGCGCCCGAACGCGCCACGGGCGCGGGCGGCATCTACGTCCAGCACGACGACCGCGAAGTCCCCGACACGTTCATGATCACGCTTGATTATCCCGATGACTATACTGTGATCCTGACCTCGTCCATGGCGAACCGCCAAGCGAATCCGACCATGATCCGCGGGCACAAAGCCACGATCCGCCCCGACGAAGCCGGCATGAAGGTCACCGCCGAAGACGAATTCAAGGAATGGTTCAAAAAGGAATTCGGCCAGGAAGAGATCATCGTGCCCAACCAGCCGCGCCTCGGCCACATGGAAGTCTGGCTACAAGCCATCCGCACGCGCGGCGACGTGCATCTCGACGCCGAAACCGCCTACCGCGCCATGGCCGGCATCAAAATGGGCGTCGAGGCCTATCGCCAGGACAAGACTATCTACTGGGACGGGCAGAAGGAGCGCTACGTCAACAAGCATCCACGCCCAAATCGTAGCTCGAAGGCGCCGACGGAAAAGGCATGATCAGATTTTCGTAGGGTGGGTGAAGCGAAGCGGAACCCACCGCAGTTGCCACCATCACTCGGCAGTTGGACGGGAAATCATCCCGTTCAACTGCCGTGTTTTCATCCCCGCTCTTCTCTACCGAATAGGGCGTGCATGAGCACATCCAGCAGCCGCCCCGCGTCGCTGTCCAACTTGCGCAACGATTCCAAGGCGTCAAGACCGCCCTTGAATATGTCGGCATATCTCGCTGGGTCCGTGACGCGGTTTTCGGAGAGATAATGTCCGTGGAAACGTTTCTTCGCCTCGTCGCTGCCGCAGCTTTTCCAATCTCTGAGCGGTTCCAACAGAGAAAGCAGAAAGCCTTCGAAACAGCGTTCCGATAAAAGAACGCGAATCCTCTTGCCTGCCTGTTTGAGCAGACGCGCACGATCTTCCTGCGTCGAGAAACAATCCGTATCCATCCAAACCAGCGTCTCTCGATAGGCCACGTTCATTCTCAGCCGCGCAGCCTTTTCAACGATGTGCTCGGGCGAGCCGCCGTGTGCGCTTTCAATCGTGACACTGCGTTCGCAACGAGAAAGGGACTTCAGGTGCCGCAGGAACGCTTCCTCTGATTCGCCTTCCGTTACTATGAGAACGGTATACCGTTCGTCTCTCTTCGGACGCCGTTTCTTTTTCAAGACGCACCCATTCAGAAGTTCGGCACGGCGCCATACGCGCCAGCCATATACTTCGCATAATAGTTGTCGTCGCTGCGAATCCGAACATCGTCAAGCCGCCATGCATTGCTCGATTGTTCCTCGTTCTTCTCGACGAGAAGGACCTGATACTTGTCCAAATGGTTCAGCAAAGGCGTTGAATGACACGAGCAGATCAACTGCGCGTTATTTGGGTTTGTGGTTCGCGACACGAACAGATCGATTAGCTTCGGGATGACCAGTTGATGAAGATCCGAATCAATCTCGTCGACGATAGCCACGCCGCCATCTCGAAGGATCGGCAATAATGACGCAAGATGGACAAACAATCCCTGGCTGCCATCGGATTCAAAGAAAAATGGCAACTTGGTCTCTCTTCCTGCCACGCGATGTACCCCGATCGGGAGAACACGCATGCGCTCGCCCTCCGGACTGTTCGGATTCTCTACGAGCACAATGTCCTGCAAACCCAGGTCGCACTGTTTGAGGAAATCTTTCGCTGTCTCAAAACTCTTCGCATCAGACCAATAGGCGTCGGATGCACCCCACACGCGCACGGACACAGCAAGCGTCTCTCCGAGAAGATTACTCTGGATATTACTCCACGCTTTTCGCCAGTAGGCCTCGATGCGCTGGCACCACTCGTTATTGACCTGAACCCCAAGGGCGATCAACGACGCGTTACCCCGCTTCTTCGGCGCTTCGTATTCCTTGGGCAGTCGAATTCGGTCTGCGTCCACATCGAACTCACCTGACGACTCATTCCGTGTCCGCGAAAACAGTTTCCTGAATCGCCGTTCTCCGGCGGACTTCACATCGAGTCTTTCCGAAATCACGCTCTTATTCGTCAGTGCGATCTCATACGAAAAGAGCTCCTGTTGTACTTCGAATTGCACAGAAAATGTTGTTGGTATCGACGCATCCGCTGCAAACACGAATGGCTCCAACGGCATGTCCTCCCCCGGCTTCCCCTCGAACGAATTCACGATGAACCAGCGTAGAAAACTCAGCGCTCGCAGGACGTTTGTCTTCCCAGAGGCGTTGTGGCCAAAGAGGACGAGGACCTTTCCGATGCGCGGGCCAAATGCGGAATCGATATACGCCTCCGTGTCCGGCGCATGGTCGCTCACCGTGAAATCAATGGTCTGCTCATCTCGGAAAGAGAAGAAGTTGGAAAAACTGAACCGATGTATCATGACCCTGCTCCTCGGAACACGCAATACAAACACCGACAACAATCACGTGAATTATCGCCTTTGACAACCATATTATACGCCATTTAATCGCAATGTCAACAAAAAAATGTTCAATGCGCACTTTCGACTGAAATATTGGCGCATAGGGTAAGTACAATGGCGCGAATGCGAAATGAAACTGACCGTTCCGGGCGTAGCGTCATACGTACGCGTGAGGCGAAAACCGTCGCATAAACCTAGATTCGGCATTTGAAAACACGGATTACCGATTACGCGGATTGAAAACGGCGTAACGATCCCTGTTGGCCCTTATTGGATTCCCATGTACCGTTTGAGCACGGCAATGGTTTCCTTGTGGCCGTTCATCTGCGCGAAGTCCAGCGGCGTTTTGTTTGTGGAGTTCTTCACGTACGTATCGGCGCCGTGCGCCAGAAGCAGCTCGACGATTGCTTGGTGGCCGTTTCGGGCGGCTTCGTGCAACGCCGTCCCGCCGCCCTCGGCGCGAAACGTCACATCGGCGTTTTTATCGAGCAGCAGCTTGACCATATCGGTAAAGCCCAGCGTGCAGGCCAGGAAGAGGGGCGTCTTGCCAAGATACAGGACGTTGACGACCCCCGGATGTTCGTCGAGAACACGTTGGGCTTCGGCGAGGTTGTTCGCGAAGACGTAGGACATGAGGGCGTTGTTCATCCGGGCATGCACGCGCCCTGATTTCTCTTCATCTGCCTGCTTTTTGTCCACATCGGTAATGGCGCCGCGTAAAACGCCGAGATTGCTCTTCGCGCCCTTCGACTTGAGGAAATCGATCACCTCGGCGCGGTTTTTCGACATGGCGCGGTCCAGCGGAGTCTTGCCGCGGCGATCGGATGCGTTGATATCCGCGCCGAGCACCAGCAGGAGTTCCACTATATCCTTGTGGCCGTTCATGGCCGCTTCGTGCATGGCGGTCATGCCCTCGAAATTTTTCTCCGCCGCAGCGATGTCCGCGCCATGTCCCAGAAGCATTTCGACGATGGCGCAACGGCCGTCGCGCGATACGATGTGCAAGGGCGACAGGCCTTGCTCGCGCATGTTGGCCAAGTCGGGGCAGTCGTCGAGAAACCGTTTGACGTTGACCACGTCACCGCTTTGGAGCGCCGTGTTGAAGGCGCTTTCCGTGGCCGGACGCAAGAGGGCGGCCACCTCCTTATTTTCCGCGTCTTCGGCGATCCGCAACGGGGTGCGTGCTTCACTGTTTCGCAAATTGACGTTCGCGCCCCTGGACATCAGGAGTTTGACCATGCGTGTGTGGCCCTGCTCTGCGGCGATATGCAGCGGCGTAAATCCGTTCGCATCGGCAACGTTGATGTCCGCGCCTTCGCCGATGAATACCTGCACAGGTCCCCAATGGCCTTCCCACGCCGCCGCGTGAATTGGCGTGCGTCCGTTGCGATCCTTCGCGTTGACGTTGGCGCCGTTGGCCACGAACAACTTGGCTAACTGCACGTCGCCCCGTTGCGCGGCGACATGCAGCGGCGTCCGTTGCGCGATATCGGCCGCAGTGGCATTGGCGCCGTGCGCCAGCAACAGTTCCGCAATGCCCAGGCTGCCCTTCTCGGCGGCGGAATGAAGGGGAGTCCATTGGTTCGCATCGGCCATATTGACATCGGTACCCTTGGCCAGCAACATTTCGACGAGGTCTTGGTGCATGGCCTGGGCGGCGACATGCAACGGGATCCGTCCAACATTGTCTTTAGCGTTGATGTTGGCATTGCGCGCGAGCAGCGCTTTGACGGTACGGCTCTTGTCCTTCTCGAATGCGCTGAACAGCGGAGTGCGGTTATTGTTGTCCAGCGCCTCGATGTCGGCGCCCTTGTCCAGTAACAAGTTCACGAGATAGTCTTGTCCGGCAGCGGCGGCAACGTGTAGCGGGGTTGTACCGTACTTGGTTTTCCCTTCGATGAGGGCGCCCTTCTCGATAAGCAACTCGACCACTGCGGAGCGTTCGGGATTCGGCTCCGGTTCGGTTTTCTGTATGGGATTCTGATTCCAGATGTGCCGCGGTTTGCTCCGATCCTCCATGACGGCCATGTGCAGCGGGGTCTCGCCGCGTTTGTTCTTGCTGTTGACGTCCGCTTCGCGCTCCAACAGCAGCGCGACGGCGTCCTTGTGGGCTTCGCGCGCCGCGATGTGCAGCGCCGTCGAGCCGAGTTTGTCGCCACGTTCGATGGCCGCCCCATTGTCGAGCAACAACGCTTCCATGTCGGCCAGACCCGCTTCGGCAGCGATATGGAGCGGCGTGCGGCCTTTGTTGTCTGTCGAGTAGATGACCGCTCCGCTCTCGATCAGCAACTTGGCCATATCCTTTTTTCCGGCCTGCGCCGCTACATGCAACGGCGTGAAGCCATCTTTGCGCTTCGCGTTGATGTCGGCGCCGAGTGAAAGGAGGAAATCGACCAGTTCAGTGTCGCCTGTCTGCGCTTTGATATGCAGGATGGTCTCGCCTGTGACGAAAATGCGCTGGTCGAGGCTGGCCCCCCGGTCGACGAATAATTTAACGACGTCCGGGTGATTGTAGATCGCCGCGAGGAACAGCGCGGAGTTGCCCTCGACATCTCCTTGGGCCGGATCGAGGCCCAAGTCCAGCAGGTATTCGGCGACATCTTTATGGCCGAAGAAGGCCGCTATGTGCAGCAGAGTGCGCTTCATCGCGTTTTGCGTGGACGCGGCACTCGAGTTCACGCCGACGATTTCCTTCAGTGCGGCCAAGTCGCCATAAACGACGGCGGATTCGGTCGTGTGCGTCGCTCCGAACTCGCGCAGCAGTGTCGCCGCCTCGAATTGCCCCGCCTTCATGGCAATGATCACCGGCGGCGAATACGTGTTCGGGTCGGCGTCCAGATCGAGCTTGACGCCGTAGTCCAGAAGCAATTCAAGCACGGGCAGATAGCCAGACTCCGCAGCACAGTGGAGCGCCGTGTAGCCTCTGGCATTGCGCCCATCCAAGTCCTCGCCACGCAGGATATGATTCTCGACATCCGCAACGTCGCCCGCCATCGCCGCTTCCACAAGCGTCGGATATTTCGGGGACGGCAGATCGGTCGGCGGCGTATCTGGCCGATGTTTCGAGGGTATACGGACTGGCTTCGCGACGACTGTGGGCGCTTGCTGTACAGGCTCTTGTGGGGCGTCGTTCGGAGGTGGCTGGATTCCCATTTGCTCCAGATTCTGGCCCGCAAGATCGGAAAAATTAGGAGCGCCGCCCGGCGATGCACCCAGCGGGACAGTCCCGGATTGCAGGCTTTTCGCACTGAACGGGATAGCACCGGGCTGCTGTCCGCCAGGGCCGCCAGGGCCAGCAGGGCCAAGCACGGTGAGCTGCGACGCACCTTTAGCGCCATCGGGAAGCTGAATGTCTTTGATCCAGTTCATGCCTGCCGACACGTTCGGTCGTTCTTGGGCAGGCGTCGTCATCGGCGTCTGGGCTTGCAACGGGGCCACAGAGGTGGGCGGCGTCGGCGGCAATGGAGCTACCGGCGGCGTGGGAGGCGGCGTGGGGACCGGACTCGCTTTTTCGGACTCCGGTGCGGGTGACGGCGGTGTTGCGGCCGGTTGTTGCGGCGCTTGTGGCGGCGTCGGCGGCTCGGACACGGGCGTCGGGAGAATTGGCGGAGACATAGAATTTTCCGTAGACAGTGGCTCCGAGCCAACCCGGACTTGGAGGACTTGGATGTTGGTCATGCTTCCGGGTGTGCCAGGGATCTTGACATCCTTTAGCCAATCCATTGACGGTTGGGGCGTCTGCCCGCCAGGCGCTGGCGCGCCCGCCATAGCCGGTCGTAATACGCCAGCCGTGCAAATGAGTGCCAGCACCATACACCGGACCCACAATGGACTCCAAAACGCTTGCTGTTCGTTCATACTGCTCATCCTCTATGCGAACCTAAATTCGACAGTTGGATCTGTGGGGATTCGTCGAACGAGTGGACGTAATGGACGGAAATGGGATTCGCCCAACGGGTGAAAAGCCTGCGATCCGCAACCTGCTTTCATTCTAGTTCCTGACTCCTGAATTCCGACTTCTACTGACGTTTTTTGGGTGAACCGTTTGCCCATGCATGATTCAGGAATCATGACACAACAACACGATTCGGAGCAATTCCCTGTACCCCAAAGGATAAAGGAGGAAGCGTGTTTCCGCACTTCCTTCGTCCACTTAGTCCACCTCGTTATCGAGCATTTGTTCGAGAGTCTGGCGTTTGCGGATGAGCGTGAAAAGACCATCGTTGCGCAGTAGTACTTCCGGGGCTTCTGGGAAGGAATTGTAGTTCTTGGAAGACATGGCGGCGGCATAGGCTCCTGCGCCGCCGACGACCAATGCGTCGCCGATTTGCGCTTCGGGGAGCGTACGCGTCTGGAGTCCTTCGGGATTGCCTGCTTCGGGCGTGAGGACATCGCCGCTCTCGCAGCAGTGGCCTGCAACAAGATATTCGCACGTCGCACGTCGCATGTCGCACGTCGCACGTCGCACAACGTCGATCGGATGTTGCGCGCCGTACATGCTGGGCCGGACGAGTTCGGTCATGCCGCTGTCGACCTTGATGAAAGAGAACCCTTGCGTGCCGGTATCGACGATGTCGATGACCGTACAAACAAGCGCGCCAGCGTTGGCGACGAGAAAAGTGCCGGGTTCGATTTCAAGTTTGAGCGCGCGGCCATGCCGTGTCTTGAACGCCTGGAAATCCTCGACGACGCGCCGTCCGATGGCTTGCAAGTCTGCCGAAGTCTCGTAATCCATACGCGCGACCTTGAACCCGCCGCCGAGGCTCAGCGTGCGAACCTCCGGCAAGCGCGCCGCGATGTCGAGCGACAATCCTGCGCAATGGTTCCACATCTCCGGGTCCGTGCCCGAACCGATGTGCGTGTGCATGCGCGTGATGCGGAGACCGTACTCGCGCTGGATCGCCAAGGCGTCGCCGATGTGTTCGTGCCAGATACCGAAGCTCGAGGACGGTCCGCCGACATTGGTCCGGTTGCTGTGACCGGAACCAAGGCCCGGATTGATGCGCACCGATACTTCCGAGCCGGGCCGGAGCCTGCCATAGGTCCGCAGTTGATGCAGCGAGCATGCGTTGAATCGCACGCCGTAGTCGAGCAACTCAGCCAAGTCGCACGGCATTTCCTGCGCGGTGATCTGGATTTTGTCCGGCGTCATGCCCGCGCGCATCGCACGCCGTGCTTCGAATCCACTGCTCGCGTCGATATGCAGACCGAGGCCGGCAAACAGCCCGATCACGGCGCGGTTCGGCAGGGCCTTCATCGCATACCGGACCGTCAGGCCAAACGCATTCGGCAAGGCCAACGCTTGGCGCGCCTGCGATTCCAGCGTCCGTTGGTCATATACAAACACCGGCGTCCCAAACGTCTGCTGGACATCGAGCACTTGTTCTTCAGTTAAGAAACTACACATCGCCATACTCTTCAGTACTCCCGACTTTCTACTGCGATTTTGCCAAGGCCTCCTTGGCCTTCGCGAGCTGCGCACTTTCCGGATACTCGCGCACGAGTTCCTCGTACGACTTCTTGGCCTGTTCGCGGCTGCCGGCCTTCTCGAAACACTGTCCCGCGCGCCACAACGACTCCGGCGAGAGTTCGTCGTGCAGGAACAGGATTGCGACGCGCATATAGCTTCGGGCCGCCGCATCGAACTCTTGTTTTGCCTCGTACAACTCGCCCAAGTGGAAGCGCGCGCGGGCCGCCGTATCGCCCGTGTTCGTATTGGCGGCTTCCTCGTACAGCCGGAAGGCATCCTCGGTCTTGTTCTGCGCCTCGAACAGTTTTGCCATGCGATACCGCGCATCGACGGCGACCGAGCCGCGCGGGTCGGCATCCACCACGGTCTTGTACAACGCGATGGCGTCGTCGGTCTTTCCGGCCTTCTCGCAGCACTCGGCCATTTTCAGGCGGACGCGTTCCGGATTCGGGTAATCGGGCCGGGCCTTGAGGAGCGCATTGAACGCAACGGCCGCCTGGTCCCATTTCTGCTGGTCGAACAGCCGCTGGCCGGCCCAGGCATACGTCTCCTCATTCAACGCGACATCTGGAAACTCCGTCATCAGGCGCAGGAACATCTCCATCGCGGCGTCGTAGTCTTTCGTCTCGTAGCGGGCCAGCGCAACGCCCTTCGCGGCGCGTCCTGCGAAGGTTCCCTTTGCCTCCGCAGCGAGACACACATTGAACGCTTCGATGGCTTTCACGGGGTCCTTGCCGTCGTGCAACAGAAAATCGCCGATGCGGAAATGCGCCTCGGCGATATGCGGGCCGCTGGGCGCCTTCTCGAGCAGTTTCCTGAACATTTCCGCGCTGGCCGCGTAGTCCTTCATGTTGTGGTACGTGATGGCGAGCCGGTACAGCGTGTCCTGCTCGACGCTCGAGTCGCCCGGCGCTTCGAGAATCTTCTTGTACCTTTCGACGGCGGCGGCAAACGAGGAGGTCATGAACTGGGCATCGCCGGCGCGCAACATGGCCTGTTCCGCGAGGATATTGTCGGGATACTGCTTTGCGAAGCTTTCGAAGGCCTTAGCGGCTTCCTCGGTGCGGTTGAGTTGCGCGAGACATTCCGCAGCCTTGTACAGCGCTTCCGCACCGAACTCGCCGCCGGCGTACTTCTCGGCCACGAGCCGAAACTCTTCGTAGGCATTGTCGAACTCGCCCTTGGCCGCCTGGATCGAGCCTAGTAAAAACGACGCGTCGCCTATCAGCGCCGGATCGCTCGGGGCTTGCAGGAAGGCGCCGACTTCGGTTTTCGCTTCATCGGTCTTGCCGCCAAGATACAGACACCATGCCTGCTTGTACTGCGCACGCCCAGCGAACTCCGAACCGGCGTGGTCGACGCGAATCTTCTTGTACAACGCAAGCGCGTCGTCGTACCGCTGCTGCTGTTGCAGGCAGTTGGCGAGCATGTATTGCATGCCCGCGGCTTCGGGAACGGCCGGATACTTTTTCACGAACGCTTCGCCGGACGCTGCCGCCTCGGCGTACTTGCCCGTGTGGTACAACGCCCACGCGCAACCGTAATCGGCCTTCTGCGCGAACTGCGAATTGGGAAAGTCCTTCTCGAGTTGCTCGTACGCGCCCAGCGCCGCGCTGTACCAACCGATGGCATCATAGGTGTCCGCCGCGCGGAATCGCGCCTCCATGCGCAACGCATCGTCGGCCTTCGACGCGGCTACGGCCGCAAACGCGACGGCCGCGTTTTCGGTCTCCTTGCGCGTCAGGTAAACGAAGGCAAGTTGATACCGCGCGAAAGGCGCCAAAGGGTTGTCCGGCAACGCCTCGATAAGCGTTTTGAGCGATTTGACGGCCGCGTCGGTGTTGCCGCTGTCGGCGTTAATCTTTCCAAAATAGTACAGCGCACGTGCACGAATTTCCGGCGCGACGCCTTCCGCCGCGAGCGGTTCGATCGCTTCGAGTGCGTCCGCCGCCCGCTTGAGAAAATACAGAACCTCGCCCCTGCTCAGCACGGCGCGCTGACGGATATCGGGCTCGACTTTGCCTGCCAGCACCTTGTCGAACGCTTCGAGCGCCATGGCATAATCGCGCGCCGCATATGCGGCTTCGCCCAAACGGTATTGCGCCACCGACACGTGCTCGCCTTGCGGATATTTTTCGAGATACGCCTTGTATTCTTCGACGGCCTCTTTGTGGAACCCGCGCTGAAAGAGGCCGTTTGCGAAGTCGAATTGCGCCTGGTCCGGCGGTTCGGCGTATGCCATGGCCGCCAAGAGGACGGCCGCCAGCACTGTGAGACGCCGCCGTGTCATTGCGGCTTGCCTCCTTGCGGTTCTTCGCGCAACGCTGCAAAAGAGACATTCCAGATATCCGCCTTCCGGCAGCAATCGAGCACGGAAATGGCCTTGCCGAGATTGGCCTCGCGGTCGCCCCGCACGATGATCGCGCCGCCGGGGAACAACTCGGCGACGCGCTTGAGGACGTCCTGCAACTCGTCGAGGTTCATCTCGCGCCCATTGAGGACAATCCCGCCGTCCTTGCGGATATTGATGTAAATCTCGCCCTGCGACCGTTCGCTCTGCACGGCGCTGTTCGCCGTCGGAAGCGTGATGTCGACCTGGCTTTCAATGCTCGAATAGGACGATATGACCATGAAGAAAAATAACGTTACGAACAAGATGTCGACGAGCGGCACGATCTGAATCTGGTCAGCTTCTTCCTGGAATCGACGTCCGAATTTCATGTCTCGCGCCCTCGCGCCAGCAACTCGACAATCTCGCTGGCCTGGGCTTCGACCTCCGCGATAATCTTCACAACACGGCCCCGGAGGTAGTAGTACACCACGAACGACGGAATGGCCACCACCAATCCGCCCACGGTGCAGATCATCGCTTTGGACACATTGGACGCGACGGCTATGCCTTTAACCTGCGCGTTATCCGCGGCAATCGAACTGAACGCCAGCACCATCCCCCAGACCGTTCCCAGCAGTCCCATCAACGGCGCGACCACGCCAATATTGTTCAAGTAGGAAATCTTCTGCCACAACGTCATGGCGCCGCGTTCGCCTTCGCTCTCCATCGCCTCTTGGATCACGTAGCGTTCGTGTCCCGCCATCTTCAGCCCCGCGCGGGCCACATTCGCAAGCATTTCGTCGCGTCCTTCACAGGATTGATACGCGCCGCGCAGGTCTCCCGCACGGATCTGGCCGAGCAATCGTTTCGCGAGCGTCGGCGGCACTTCGCGCTTCGGCGTGACGGTCAGGATGAAGTAGATCGCCATGGCCATCGCGGCAAACCCCATCGCTATCGTGATCCACAGGATTGCCCCGCCCCATTTGACCATCAGCAACAACGTGACTTGCTGTCCCGCCATGCTGCTGGCCGCCGATTGTGGACCGGGCGCGGCAGACGCCGCAGGCGCGGTAGGCGCGGGTTCCTGCGCGCACACGCTCCACGCGCAAACGGCCAACATGAGTGTCAGCAAGGTGAGGGTCAGCAGCCTGTATCGCATGGATAGGGACTCCTTTTTTCAGCGGAAACACCACGAGACTCTGATCATTATTATGCCATTGGCGCTTAAAAGGTTGCAATGACTATGAGAGGCTTTAGGCTTTAGGCTGTAGGCTGTAGGAAAGAAGCCTGAAGCCTACAGCCTACAGCCTAAAGCCTAAAGCCTTACTTTCATGAGGCGGAGGATATGGCCGCTCTTCACTTCCACGCGGTGTTCCCAGGAATTGGCGCGCGCGATGACTTGTCGGACCTCGTGCAATTCGGGGGCGTCGTTGCGTAGCGACGCTTCGACGCGCGTAATAAAGTCGTCGTGGGATTCCGCTATCTCGACCACGTCCTCGTAAACCCTTACGGAAGGCAACGCCTCGCTCACGACCGGCTTGCCGGTTGCAAAATACTCCTGCAACTTGAGCGGGTAGATGTTGCGCGTCGCGTCGTTGACCATGTAGGGGACAAAGAGCACGTCGAAAGCTTTCAAATAGGACGGGAGTTCGGCAATGGGCCGATTGCCAAGCAGGTGCAGGTTTGGAATCCCGCGCATGGGACTCAGGTCCATGTCGGCGCGTGCCGGTCCGACCAGGACGATCGACCAATCCGGCCTCTTCTTGGCGAGGTGGACGACGAGTTGGACGTCGAACCGCGCTGGGTCGATCACGCCGACCGTTCCGACAATCGGATGTGGCAGATGGAGGACGTCTTCGGGGATTGGCGTTTCGGGAAGGGTGGCCTTCGAGAAGTGCGCGTAGTCCGCAGCGTGGTAGACCACATGCGTCTCGCGGTTGTACAAGGCGCGCTGCTCCTTCATGTTCTCGGTGCCGGTGAACACGACATCGGCCTGGCGGCACAGGCGCTCTTCAATCCAATCGAGCAACAGGATGGCGTTCGGATTTTTCTCGTAGTTGACCCATTCGTCGCCTGTATCGTATGCCGTCGCGAGGGCATTCATGCGTTCGACGGCCATGCCGTGCAACGGCGAGAAATTCCACACGATGGGCCTGCCGAATCCGAGCCGCGCCGCAACGCGTTTGACCAGTTTCGCAAGCAGCCATCCGTTGACATCGAGCGCGCTGCGCATCAGCGAAACCGGCAAGCCGCTGAACGGGAGAAACACGTGCGGCGGATGATATACGAAGAAGTTCTTCGATATTTCCTGAACGCGCGGACCTTCCCAGTACCCCGCGCCTTGCGGATCGCGCTTCTTCAGGAAATAGACGAACGGACGCGGGACGTCCACGTACAACACGCGGTTGTGCGGGGCCAAACGCGTCGCAATCTGCTGCGGCAACGACCAACTCGCGCGCCAGTCCGAAAACGCAAACGCGATAATATCGTATCCATCGAGCACGGCAAATCACCTCAACTAGGAGTTAGGCTTGAGGCTTCAGGCTACTCCGCACTTCCTGAAGCCTGAAGCCTGAAGCCTAACTCCTAACTCCTTTGTTGCACAACGGCAAATTGGGATCGGGCGTGACACGGAAATCGCCGCGCAAGCCGTGGCGGAAGCGCGAATCCCCGGCGGCGGCAATCATGGCGCCGTTGTCGATGCAGAGGCTCAAGTGCGGCATGTGGACGGGAATCGGCAGTTCCGCGACGAGGCGTTCGCGCAGTAGACGATTTGCCGCGACGCCGCCGGCCAGAACAAGTCGCGCCGCGCCGGTTTTCTCGATGGCCAGTTGAGTCTTGGATACGAGCACGTCCACCGCAGCCCACTGAAAACTCGCGGCAAGATCCGCGATCGAGGCCGTCTGCCGTTGCCGCGCGTACAGGACGGCCGTCTTGAGCCCGCTGTAACTGAATTCGAGTTCGCCGCTGTGCTCGAGTCCGCGCGGAAAGCGGATCGCGCGCGGATTGCCCGCTTTCGCCGCTTCTTGAATCGAAGGCCCGCCGGGATAGGGCAGTTCGAGCATCCGCGCCACCTTGTCGAAAGATTCGCCCACCGCGTCGTCGCGCGTCGAGCCGAGCAAGCGGTATTGGTGCGGTTCGTCGCACGCGATCAGGCAAGTATGCCCGCCGCTCACGACAAGCGCCAGAAACGGGAACGTCGGCGGATTGTCCGACAGGAACACGGAGAAGATATGCCCCTCGATGTGATGAACGGGAACGAGCGGCACGTTCCAAGCGTACGCCAAACCCTTGGCAAATCCTACGCCAACCATCAGCGACCCCATCAGCCCGGGACCGATGGTCACAGCGACGGCCTCGACGGCCACGCCCGCCTCGTCGATGGTTTGCTGGGCGAGTTGCGAGATGCACTGCGTGTGGCGGCGCGACGCGATCTCCGGAACCACGCCGCCGAACTGCGCGTGAATCGGTACTTGCGACGCCAGCGCCGACGCGACGATGCGCCGTCCGTCTTCGACTACCGCAATGCCCGTCTCGTCGCACGAAGTTTCAATACCCAGAACAATAGCCATACCGCCTCCGTTTGATTAAAGAGTATAGCGCAGGCACAGTGGCAAGGGACAGTCCCCCATCGCACCCCGAAGGCAACCATGTCTGATTGTGCCGAAGATCGGAATTTTCATGCGGTCCGCGCCGACGTTTCTTCGCGCGCTCGTATGCTCGTAATCGTAATCGAGAGAAACTACGGCGCAGAGATCGCTTGTCGATCCATCGATGCAGTTGTTCGCCCTTGTCTTGCGTGGAGGCGGGTGGCTCGGACGACGCACCGCCCCATTGGCCCCACCGTACTCATGCATGGTATGCTCCAGGTCATAACCATGTTTTCAATGGTCAGCCAATTTCCGGCCTGAAACGAGATAGGCAAGTGTAATTTGGAAACGAACCACCAAGCATGTGAATTAACGAGAGAATAGGTTTGAGCAAATTATGAACACCTACAAACATACCCGTATCCCGGCGGGCGAGAAGATCGTTGCTAACGCCGAAGGCGTGTTGCTGACACCCGACCGCCCGATCATCGCCTTCATCGAAGGCGACGGCACCGGTCCCGATATCTGGCGCGCGTCAAAGCACCTGTTCGATGCCGCCGTGAAGCACTGTTACGGCGGCAAACGTGAAATCGCCTGGATGGAAATCTACGCCGGCGAAAAGGCCAACAGCGTGTGCGGGACGTATCTGCCCGACGAAACCCTCGACGCCATTCGCGAATACGTCGTCGCCATCAAAGGACCGTTGACCACGCCGATTGGCGGGGGATTCCGCAGCCTCAACGTTACGTTGCGCCAAATGCTCGACTTGTTCGCATGCGTGCGGCCCGTCCGCCATTTCCCCGGCGTGCCCAGTCCGGTCCGCGAACCCGAACGCGTGGACATGGTCATCTTCCGTGAAAACACCGAAGACGTCTACGCCGGTTACGAGTTGAAGTCGGGCACGCCCGAGGCCGCCAAACTACTCGCCTTTCTCAAGCAGGAATACGGATGGGATATCCGCGCCGATTCCGGTCTCGGCATCAAGCCCATTAGCGAACGCGCCACCAAACGAATCGTCCGCGCCGCCATCCAGTACGCGCTCAAAAATGGACGCCGCTCCGTTACGCTAGTCCACAAAGGCAATATCATGAAGTACACCGAGGGCGCGTTCCGCAACTGGGGCTACGAACTCGTGCGCGAAGAGTTCGCAGACGTCGCCATAAGCTGGGACGATTGCGGCGGCAATCCCGGCGACAAGATCCTCGTCAAGGACACGATTGCCGACATTTTCCTCCAGCAGATCCTCACGCGGCCCCGCGAATTCGAGGTCATCGCCACGATGAATCTCAACGGCGACTTCATGAGCGACGCCCTCGCGGCGCAAGTCGGCGGCATCGGCATCGCACCCGGCGCAAACATCAACTACGAAACCGGCACGGCGGTCTTCGAGGCCACACACGGAACCGCGCCCAAGTACGCCAACCTCGATGTGGTCAATCCGAGCAGCCTGATCTTGTCCGGCGCGATGATGTTCGACCACCTCGGTTGGATCGAAGTGTCCGATGCCATTACCGCCGCGTTGATAAAAACGTTCCAGGCCAAGACCGTGACGTACGACTTCGCACGGCTAATGGAAGGCGCGCGCCAAGTCAAGTGCAGCGAATTCGCATACGCCGTAGCCGAAGTCCTATAGTCGAGAGCAGACTTCAGGTTACATCGCACTTCCTGAAGCCAGAAGCCTGAAGCCTGAAGCCTACGAGTTACGGAAGGAAGGGCTGCATGGATATCGACTCACCGGAACGGCGCGAAGCCCTCTATCGGATCTTCCGAGACCACCAAGTCGGGTTGTGCGTCAACAGCACCGCGCATGACATCAACAATCTACTCGGCGCCATTCTGTCATACGCCGAGTTGGTCGAGTTGACCGACGATCTGCCCTGCGAAACGGTGCACATGGCCGGCCAGATCGGCGTCGCCGCGCGGAGATGCGCCGCACTGGTCCAATTCCTCTCTGACATCGCCCGGCGCGAACAACCCGATTACACCATGTTGAATATTGCAGCGTTCGTCGGACGCGCGCTCGACCTGCGCCGCTACGATTTCCGCGTCGCGCACGCCGGACTGGAATTCGACGAGGCCTGTGGCGACCGCACGATCATGGCTCACGCACAGAAACTGCAAATGGCGTTGCTCTACCTCCTCGCCAATGCGCTCGAAGCCGTCGCGGATTCCAAAGACGCGAAAGTCCGCGTGACGCTGGCCACACAAACGGATTTCGTCTCCATCTCCATATGGAACTCGGGACCGCCGGTGCCCGAAGCCGACCGCGAACGCATCTTCGAGCCGTTCTTTACGACGAAAGGAACAGGCCACTTAGGCTTGGGCCTCACCCTCGCCCGCAACATCGCCCTCGATCACAACGGCAGCCTCACGTACGACGAAACCGAAGGATGCGTACTGCGCCTATCCGCCCTCTAATGACGCCGCAATTAGGAATTAGGAATTCTGAATGTCAACCGACCCGCGCTCTTCTCCATGTACTAATTCCTAATTCCTAATTCCTAATTACAGCGATCGCGTCCATGGGAGAAACACGGATTCGCCGACGGGCGGCGGATGGAACTGCCGCAAACGTCCGTCGCGCCACGCCAGCCAGAGGTATTGAGGATCCTCGAGCGTCGCGCGGAATCGAAATGCAACCCGCTTGGGACCACTTTTCCCCACATCGAGAACCGTCACGTCGAACGACTTGAAATGCAGCGCCGTACCGGCCGTCAGCGGTGCGCCGGCATCGCGCGCGATCTGTTCGGGCAGCGTCGCGAGCATTTCGCCATCGAGGGCCAACTCGAACTCGTTCGGACCCGTCCGCGTGAACGTGGAATTGCACGATGCGAGCGACAGCGGACGCCACGCGGCGGGTTGCGGATGGCCGTTATGCATGCGTATCACCCCGATGTACACACCCAGCCCGGGATCGGGCATCGAGAGGGCCATCACCTGCTGGTCTGCAACGCGCGAATCGTCGATTTCGGCAGTCTCCGTCAAGCCCGTCAGATAGCGGTTGAAAACCATGAATGTCGGTGAAAGAATCAGCCACGCCGCAGGCGCCAGCACCAGGTGCAACGCGATGAATACGCGGGCCAAGGCGCTCAACGCCCGTTTTCGTGCCTTGGGTTTTTCGAGTCCTTTTCGTCTCCATTCCCGACGCCCTTCGCGTATGATCACGGCGATCGCCGCCGATCCGCCCAACGAGGAGACCATCAACAAGCGGCCTGACGTGAATGGCGCGAGGAACGGAACGATGGACAAGACGCCGCCAGCCGCCAGCCAGAAGACGCCTTTGCGTTCTTCGGGCGCGAGCTGGTTCAATACCGCGCGCAACGCGAGGATCACGATGGCAAGCGCGGCGATCCCAATCGCGGCGGACGGCAAGACGGCTTTGGGAACCAGGGCGGGAAGCTCGGCGGGCCAAAAGAGAAACTGGTTGGCTGCCAGGATCAGGAATCGTTCGGGCGCCGTGGCAAGAAAGGCGAGCGGCTCGCGGATCGGGTTCGTGTAGCACCCCGTGCCATGCACACCGTAACCGTTCCACGCATACCAGACAAGATACAGGCCCGCGAAAAATGACACCGGCACGAGCGCGCAAATCCGCCGAGGCAACGAGCCGGGCGCCGCGAACAGTTCGTAGGCTACGACATAGCCCAAAATGCTGAACGCCATCTCGCCGCCCAGCAGGCCCAGAACCAATCCCGCCAACGCCAGCACAAGCCCCGGCCGCCATTGCGTCTCGCGCCACCGTATGTAGGCCAGAAGACCGCCGAATCCGAATGTGCATGCGACCAGCGAGTTGCGATGCGCCCACCAGGCCACCGGAAACCAATGCGTCGCTGCGACCGCGAACAGCACCAGCGTCAACACGCCCAGCGATCCCGGCAACGCGCGCCGCAAGAGCAGCCCCACAATGGCCAGCATCGCCAGATACCACAGAACCGAGTGCAGGTGATACGGCCACGCCACGTTGCCGAACAGCCAACGGTCGAGTCGCATGGTCGCCGAGGCCAGCGGACGAAAGAAATGCACGCGTATGTCTGGTCGCGCAAACCAGGGGAACGGCCCTTTTTCGATCACCTGCGTCATCTTTTCCGGGTCGCCCGTCGCGAAACAGTAGACGTTCCATGGATTCGCCACGGGACTCAGACCATCGAGCGCGGCCAGAAGGGCGTAATCGTCAAGGAAAAATCCAGCCGCAAGCGAGGGCAAAGCAAGCGCCAACGCAATCAGCAGCACAACGTAAAGTCCGCGAGGACCGTTCAACGTATCAATCAATCGAGAGAGCGTACGAGGGTTCCTTCTCTGGTTGCCATTGGACGCAAGGGTAGATGACTTTCACCTCCAGGTCAAGGCTTGAGGCTTGAGGCAAGAGGGGGAAGCGGCGCCGTTCATGCGTATTCGTAGATGGGTGTCTCGATGAGCCGGTCCGGCTTCTTCTCGCTCTTGATGATGGCGTGGATGTGCTCCACGGTATCGGGTGAGAAAAAGTGTTCCCCGGTCTCTTTGCACACACGCGCCGGCACGTGTTCAATAATAAAGAACTTCCCGCCGTGCTCGAGTGTGTAAGTCACTTCCGTTTCAAGCATTGTCTCTTTCATATTAACGCCTCGTTAATCCGAACGCCGGATTCTTAGGCCAATCCATTCTCGCAAATCGGGTTCGTACATGGTGATGATCTTCAGCACCGGACGGCTCGGATAACTGACTTGAATGTGTAACGGCCGCCCGGCATCCGTGAACCCGAGCAGCAAACAGCTCGGACCGTACTTGTCTTGTGGGTAATCTTCAACTATCGTTGGCTGGTTCCGCGTTGCCTGTTCGACCTCTGCAACAGTGATTCCCCGGACTAGACTCTGATCAACGGCATGCTTGGAGAACTCGTATTGCCGCCATCGAATCTTATCCTGAATCTGCTCCAGTTCCTTCATAGCCGCATGCTATAGTTTTGCTTAACGCCAGTCAATCTAAGCTTCCGTTCCTATACCGCCCTTCGGCACTGTCAATCCTTGATAACAATGCTCGCATCCGAAGTGTTCGAGCAATCAAGGACAAACCGGGCCGCACCCCCCCTGGCGCCGGAATAGACTCTTGCGCCATGGCGTGTTACGATGAGCCGGACTGGATAAGGAGAAATGCATATGGTGGCCGGAATGTTGGTTGTTGCGTGCGCGTTCGTGCTGGGCGCGGATTTGCCGGAAGGACTCGAACAGTTGTCGGCGCTGGTGAAAAACGAACCCGCACTCATGCAGGAGATGCGCGCCTTCGACCTTCGCGAGACCGCGTTGGCGGAGGGCGAATTCAAAGAGGCGAGCGAGAAAGCCGCGGCAGGCGACAACGAGGCGGCCGAGGCCAACCGCGTCGTGGCCATGAACCGCTTCAAACGGATTCGCACGGGCTATGAATACGTCGTGCGGCAATATCCGAGCAACGCGAAGGCGCAGACGTATTACGGCGAGGTATTGTACGACCGGTTCGGCGACATACCGGGGGCGTTGCGCGCGTGGCAAGTGGCCGCGTCGCTGGACTCGAAACTCAGTACGCCACTGAATGACTTGGCCATCCACTACTGCCATAATGGTGATTATGTGCTCGGAATAAATTACTATGATCGCGCTATCGTATTGAGTCCCGACATGGCGGATTACCGGTTCAATCTCGCGCAAACGTATCTCGTCAACTTCCCCGATGTGCAGAAAATTCGCAAGTGGGACAAGCCAAAGCTCTACCGCGAAGCCATGAAACTCTCGAAACGCGCCAAGGAACTCGCGCCGGACGAATTCGCCATCGTGCAAGACTACGCGGTCAATTTCTACGTCGGAGAGGATTTCGGCGTGAAGGTCAAGTGGAAAGACGCGGCCAAGGCGTGGCAAGACACGCGTCCTCTCGCGCGCTCGAACGACGAACGATTCTATACCTGGCTGAACGAGGCACGGGTCTGGATTCGCGCGGAAGACAAGACGAGTGCCGCGGCGTGCCTCGTCGAGGCGCTCAAGTTGCGGCCCGACAGCGATGTGGCCAAGAAGCTTCAAGCGGACCTTGGCAACGAGCCTGCGAAGCCCGAAAAGAAGCACCAAAAGAAACCGGCGAAGACGCTCGAGTAGGGGGCCACTCGCCATGGCGGACGAATCGCCTCGACGGCATGGCATTTTGCGTGCCATTTTCGGCAGGACGGCCGGCAACATCGCCAGCGCGGCACTGCTCTGCGCGCTCGCCTACCTGTACTTCTTCAGCGGAACGCGATTCTTCCTCGTTCCCTCCGCGAGCATGGAACCCACCTTGATGACGAACGACTATCTGATCACATCCAAACAAGCATCCTATCGGCGCGGCGACATCGTGGTGTTGGCCGACCCGGAAGATACGAATGCGTACATCGTCAAGCGCATCATCGCGCTCGGCGGCGACTTCGTGTGGATTGACAGCGGACTTGTGAGCGTCAACAACCGTTTCTTGAAAGAACCCTACATAAAGGAAGCGCCGAACTACCAAATGTGGCCGATTCGCATCCCCGACGCTTGCGTGTTCCTGCTGGGCGACAATCGCAACAACAGCCAAGACAGCCACGTCTGGGAACAACACTGGACATCCGCCGGACGGATTGTCGGCAAAGTCCGTTTCATCTATTCCCCCTTCGACCGCCTCGGTCGCGTTCAGAGTTACACATTCGATAAATGAGGTGGCATGGGGCGCAAGTGCAATCTTCTGGATAGGATAGCCTTCACCAGCGGGAAATGTCCGTTCTGAGTCACGCGGGTGCAAAAGAAAGTTGACTGAATGTAGCCTGCGGGATACAATAAAGAGGTGAGAGAGATTCGGAAGACCGATACCTTCGCAACGTGGCTTGACTGTCTACCTGACATTCGGGCACGGGCGCGTGTCCTAGCCCGTATTGATCGTCTGGCCGAGGGGAATCCAGGGGACACCAAGCCCGTAGGCGCCGGTGTCACGGAGATGCGAATCGATTAAGGTCCCGGCTACCGTGTGTATTACGTGTTGCAAAGACGTGAGCTGATAATCCTCTTGGTCGGCGGCGACAAGAGTAGCCAGTCAAGGGACATCACAACCGCTTTGCGTCTTGCACAGAATCTATAGGAGGCCTATCATGGCCAAGACTATCACGACCCGCTACGATGTTGCCGAACACCTTCGCACGCCTGAAGAAATGGCGGCTTACCTCGAGGCCTGCATGGAAGAAGCACAGGGCGATGCGACAATTGTAGCCAAGGCCTTGGGCAATATTACCCGAGCAAAGGGCATGTCTCAGGTGGCGCGCGATACCGGACTCTCCCGAGAAAGCCTCTACAAGGCGCTTTCTGGAGAACGCAATCCGACCTTTGACACCATTCTCAAGGTCATCGGCGCACTCGGCCTGAAATTACACGCCGAACCTATCCTGAAGGACTGACGCGCGACAGACGCGCGAGCCTTTTTTGCTTTTCGCATCGCGATCTGTTAAACTCCTTTTCCTCGCGAGGTTTTCGTTTGGGTGGGTACCTTCCCTTTCATTAAACAAGACAGGATCCGAATGAGTTCTATAGACAGAATACGAAACGTGGCGATCATCGCCCATATCGACCATGGCAAGACAACCCTGATCGACAGCATCTTCCGGGCCACCCGGCTCTTTCGCGCCAACGCCCGCGTTAC
Organism: Candidatus Hydrogenedentota bacterium; assembly: GCA_903925285.1. Classification (GTDB taxonomy): domain Bacteria; phylum Hydrogenedentota; class Hydrogenedentia; order Hydrogenedentales; family SLHB01; genus DSVR01. Next base: position 47,843 of record CAIYET010000059.1, read on the forward strand.
CGAGCGCGTGATGGACAACAACGAACTCGAACGCGAGCGCGGCATCACCATTCGCGCCAAACATTGTTCCGTCGAATGGAACGATTACACCATCAACATCGTCGACACGCCCGGCCACGCCGATTTCTCCGGCGAAGTCGAGCGGATCCTTTCCATGGTCGATTCCGTCCTGCTGATCGTGGACGCCAACGAAGGACCGATGCCCCAGACGCGATACGTACTCATGCGATCCTTACGCCTCGGATTATGCCCCATCGTGATCATCAACAAGATCGACCGACCCTCCGCCGACCCCGTTAACGCCCTCCACAAAACCTTCGACCTCTTCGTCGAACTCGGCGCCACCGACAAACAATGCGATTTCGCCGTTCTATACGGTTCCGGCCTCGATGGATGGATCGTCCGCGACCTCGAGACCGATGCTCACGAAGGCATGACAGCCCTGTTCGAAACAATCGTCGAAAAAGTCCCGCCACCGCCCGGCAATCCCGACGCACCCTTCTTGATGCAGATCAGCACCGTCGGCTGGCATCACCATATCGGACGCACCGGCACCGGACGCGTCCTCCAAGGCACACTCAAAAAAGGCCAAGACATCAATCGCATTACCACGCGTAAGGAACACCCCGACGACGACCACTTCGAAGTCACCGGTACCACGCTCGAACACATCAACTACGTCTGGAGCATCCACGGACTGGACATGCTCGCCGTCGACGAAGTTTCCGCCGGCGATATCGTCACCATTGCCGGGCCCAAAACACTTGATATCGGCGACACCATCGCCGCCCCCGAACTCGAAAACGCCGCATTGCACCCCCTCGAAATCGAGGAGCCAACGGTTTCCATGCTGTTCCTCGTCAACAGCAGCCCCTTCGCAGGCCGCGACGGTAAAGCCTCGACCATACGCCAAATACGGACCCGCCTCGACCGCGAACTCCGCACCAACGTCGCGTTGCGCGTCGATGACATCGGACGCAGGGACGGCGTAAAAGTATCCGGGCGCGGCGAACTACATCTCGCCATTCTTATCGAAGAAATGCGACGCGAAGGCATGGAACTGTGCGTATCCCCGCCAGAGGTGATTACGCGGTTGAACGAACAAGGCCGTTTGCTCGAACCCATGGAAGAACTCATCATCGACGTGCCCATCGACCATCAGGGCATCGTCATCGAAAAAGTCTCGCAACGCAAAGGCGAGATTTCCCACATGTACAACGAAGGACGCGGCATGGTCCGGCTCGAATTCCGCATTCCCACACGCGGACTCATCGGCTACAGAGGCGAATTCCTCACCGACACCCGCGGACTCGGCATCATGTCCTCGCGCTTCGTCGGCTACGACCTATGGACCGGCGACATCGTTTCGCGCAGCCGCGGCTCCATGATCAGCATGGATACCGGCGACGCGACCTCCTACAGCCTCGAAAACCTCCAAGAACGCGGATTGCTCTTCATCTCGCCGATGGACCCCGTATACGCCGGCATGATCATCGGCGAACACTCGCGCCCCAAAGACCTCCCATGCAATCCCACAAAACGAAAAGCCCTCACAAACCACCGCGCCGTGGGGCGCGACCACTCCACCGCACTCGACGTCCCGCGCAGGCTCACACTCGACACCGCACTCGAATGGATTGCCCCCGACGAACTCCTCGAAGTCACACCCAAGAGCGTCAGGCCACGCAAAGCCCTAATCGATGCCGAAGATCGCAAACGCGAAGAGAGACGCCGCGTTGCCGCCAGTTGATCCCGCGCAGAACTATCGGTTCGTCCCGCGTACTTGCGCGTGTTTATCCGTGTTCGTCCGTGAATCGCAATAGGGAAATCCGGCCCCTCACATCGGCACATCCGCGGTCGGTCCGTACACTGACGGCACCGGCGCGTCGTTCAACCTGAGGTACACCGAGAGCTGGCCGCGATGGTGAATGACGTGGCTGATGACCAAAACGCGCAATGCGGCGATCCTCGGTAATTCCATCACCGTCTTCCCGCGGTAATTGAAACGCCAAGGTTGCATCAACAGGTCGTCGCTCTGCCCCGCCATGACCTTCTTTGCCGCCTCCACCAACTTATCGAAACCGGCCAAGAGCGCATCGAGCGTCTCGAAGCACGCGGGCTTGTACTCACCTGGCTCCAAATTCCATTCATCCTTCTCCAGGATCGCCGGAACGAACATCGGGATCTCGGCAATGTGCGAGACCAGCCGGCCAAGACTCATCGACTTCGGGTGCGGGCTCCATGCATGCTTCTCCATAGGCGCCCGTTCCAGCATACGCCGCGTCGTAGCGGACTCTTGCGTGAACTCTTGCAACATAGCGTCGATCATGTTCATTCGGACTTCCTCCTGGGTTCTCAAGTTCCGGTTTTGCCACGAGCCAAGGGCTGCGGGCAGCCCAATCATCTCTTTCTCAGCACTTGGACAACATCTCATCGGCAGTGGGATATTCCGCGCGCCGGCCGTCATAGATGAAAATCGCGCGTCCTTGGAGTACAATCCGATAGTCGGGCGGGAAATATGCACGCCCTGTCAGGTGGTGGAACGTAATTCAAACAACGAGGAGAGAAGTTCAATGCATGACGTGTTTGCCGTATCAGCCGTACGTACAGCGATTGGAACGTTTGGGGGAGGATTGCGCGATTATCCCGCGCCAGACCTCATGGCCCTGATGGTCAAAGAATCCCTGCGAAGAGCCAATGTCCCGGGCGATCTCGTCGGCGACGTCGTAGTAGGACAATGCATGCAGCGCATGGACGAAGTCGTCACAGGCCGCTTGGCCGCCCTCAAAGCCGGCCTACCCATCACCGTGCCCGGCGTCACCATTCACCGCAACTGCGCCTCCGCCATGCAAGCCGTCATATACGGCGCCCAACAAATCATGCTCGGCGACATGGACGTCGTCGTCGTAGGCGGCGTCGAGACCATGAGCCGCGTGCCCTACTCCCTGTACCAGGCCCGCTGGGGCGCACGCATGCAACACGGCGTCATGTCGGACGGCATATGGGACGGCCTGACCGATTCATACACCGGCCTCATCATGGGCCTTACGGCAGAAAACCTCGCCGAGAAATACAACATCACACGACAAGACCAAGACGAGATCGCACTACGCTCGCACCACAACGCCGAAGCCGCCATAAAAGCCGGCTACTTCAAAGAAGAAATCTTGCCCGTCGAAATTCCTCAGAAAAAAGGCGCCCCCACCGTGTTCGACACCGACGAACACGTCCGCATGGGCATGACCATGGACCAATTATCCCGCCTCAAGCCCGGCTTCAAAAAAGACGGCACCGTCACCGCCGGCAACGCATCGGGCATCAACGACGCCTCAGCGGCAATCGTCCTGATGAGCGGTGAAAAAGTCCGCGAACTCGGCATCAAACCCATCGCCAAACTACGCGGCTACGGCCTGGCTGGCGTCGAACCCGAACTCATGGGATACGGCCCCGTCCCCGCCACCAAACAAGCACTCGAACGCACAAAACTCTCCCTCGCCGACATCCAACTCATCGAATGCAACGAAGCCTTCGCAGCCCAATACATCGCCTGCGAACGCCTCCTCGGACTCAACCGCGACATCACAAACGTCAACGGTTCCGGCGTCGCCCTCGGCCATCCCGTAGGCTGCACCGGCGCACGCATCATCGTATCCCTACTCCACGAAATGAAACGACGCGGCAACACACTCGGCCTCGCCACACTCTGCGTAGGCGGCGGCATGGGAATGGCCTCCATCTGGGAAATGGTATAAGCGAAACGAATCCACAATTGCCCAGGTGAAAACCGTTCACCGCTGCTGAGATAGATGGGAATGGTCCAAGTTAAATAGCCCCCGGCTGAGCCGGGGGCTATCTGTTTTCTGCTTACTTTAGGTGCAACTGAGAGACATGGAAAGGCAATAGGAATTCAGAATACGGGGATCGGAATTCTAACTGCCTTTATTAAGATTACCGTGGGCGGATGTACTAACAACAAATTATGACACTCCACTGGCGCGGGCACGTGCGCTCCGAAACCGCGCCCTCTGGGATGCGGTCATAAGGAGGCGTAGAGCAAGTTTCTGCCATGCGTAGGGTTTGGGAAAGCGCCTGGTTCACCCTGGAAACAGTAGCAGGAAGCCATGAGTCAGAATTCGGAATGAGAAAACCGCGTCCAACACGAGCGTATCGCGTTCTCACGCTGGGTGAACGCAAGTACCCTCAAAATGTCGACGTCAAACCATTGATACTTCTCATTCCAATAACTACTGGTTAACGCGTTGGAGGTATTGCAACATGGTTCGATGGGTATCCAAAGGAATACTGTTTGCCCTCGTGGCGGTGGCAGCGGTCTCGTGTGCGCCCGAGAAACTGGCGCTGGACGCGCAGGCGTTGCTGGCGGCGTCGAAGAAGCACGAGGTTCGCATTCTGCGCGATACGTGGGGCGTGCCGCATGTCTTCGGCAAGACCGATGCGGATGTTGGATTCGGTATTGCCTATGCCCATTCGGAGGATGATTTCGCCACGATTCAGGAAGCGTTCATTGCCAACCGTGGCCAGTTGGCGTCGGTCAAAGGATTGAAGGGGATACCGACGGATTTGCTGGCAGCGGCAATCCGATTGTGGGATACCGTCGACGCCAAGTATGAAAAGGATCTCAGTCCGGAGGTCCGCACGATCTGCGAAGCCTATGCCGAAGGCGTCAATCTGTACGCGGCGCAACATCCAGAGGCCGTAGTCAAACCGGGCATCTTCCCGGCGACGGGCAAGGATGTTGTCGCGGGATTCGTGCTCAAGACGCCGCTCTTCTTCCGCCTCGATCATGAGTTGAAAGACATCTTGTCCTTCGAGCGCAAGCAGCCGGTGTCGGAAAAGAAAGGAGTTAGAAGAGAGGGGTCGGCAGTCAGCAGTCAGAACTCCGATCTTGACGTCCCAACGTCAAGCCTGGCTTTTTCATCCTTCATCAAAGAGACGCAAGGCCTCCGCGCCTCGATTCATCCTTCATCCTTCGATCTGTTCACCCACGGCGCCGAACTCGGTTCGAATACCGTGGCCGTTGCGCCCAAGCGTTCGGCGGATGGCTGGACGCGGATCGACATCAACTCGCATCAGCCGTGGACGGGCCAAGTGGCGTGGTACGAGGCGCACCTGCATAGCGAGGAAGGGATGGATATCGTCGGCGGGCTGTTTCCCGGTTCGCCGGTAATCCTGCATGGCCACAACCGCGACCTCGGCTGGGCGCATACAGTGAACGCGCCCGACCTCGCCGATGTGTATGTTCTCGAAATGAATCCGGACAATCCCAACCAGTATCGTTTCGACGGCCAATGGCGCGACTTGGATATCCGGTACGCCTATATCAACGTACGCCTGCTCGGGCCGCTCCATTGGACGTTCAAGTACGAGGTTCCATGGTCGGTACACGGCCCGGTCCTCCGCCGCCCCCACGGTGTGTACGCGATTCGCTACGCGGGCTTGGGCGAGATACGACAAGTCGAGCAATGGTATCGCATGGGCAAGGCGCACAACTTCGACCAATGGCAGTCGGCGGTCAAGATGCGCGCGTTGGCGTCGTTTAACATCGGGTACGCGGACCGCGAAGGCAACATCTATTACCTGTACAACGCGCTCCTGCCCGTGCGCGCGGAAGGATACAACTGGAAACAATATCTGCCGGGCAATACGTCCGAGACGCTATGGACGGATTTTGTCCCGTTCGACAAACTACCGCAGGTAAAGAACCCGGATTCTGGCTTCGTCATGAACTGTAATAATACGCCGTTCCAGACGACCATCGGGCCTGAAAACCCGAAGCCGGAGGATTGTTCGCCGACGCTCGGCATCGAGACGTCGATGACCAATCGCGCCTATCGAATGCTCGAACTGTTCGGAGGCGACGCGGCAATCACCGAGGAAGCGTTCCTCAAGTACAAGTACGATATCGCCTACTCGGACAAGTCCGATGCGCACAAACTGATCGAAGAACTGCTTGCCGCGCCACCGTCGGACGATCCCCTCGTGCGCGAGGCCGTCGACTTGTTGAAAACGTGGGACTACCGGACGAACCTCGACAATCGCGTCGCCGCGCTGGCGATCCTGACGCTCGAACCCATCGTGCGCGCACAAATGTCCGGAGGGCCGGTCCCCGGTATCATGCAGACATTGACGGCGCGCGCCCATCTTATCAAGGACAAGTATGGGCGGCTCGACGTGACGTGGGGCGAGGTCAACCGGCTCGTGCGTGGGACCGTGGACGTTGGCTTGTCCGGCGGGCCTGACACGTTGCACGCGGTCTACGGCGATCTGAAGGAGGGTCGGCTTATCGGCATGGCAGGCGACTGCTATGTTCTCATAGCAGGGTGGGATAAGGAGGGCAAGGTCCATTCGCAAAGCGTCCACCAATTCGGAAGCGCAACGATGAACGAGCAATCTCCGCATTACGCCGATCAGGTTCCGCTATTTACCGAATGTAAACTCAAACCCGTCTGGTTCGACGAAGCCGATATCCGCGCGCACCTCGAACGAGAGTATCGCCCGGGAGAATAGACATGCGTGCCATGTGCGTCTTGAAATTCAAAGCCTAGACGTTCTATCCCGATATGACCTTCTTATAGACGCGGCGGCGCTTATGCAAGACGTGTTTGATGTGACGCCACTCGCCTTGGACCTGTAAGTTGTTTTCGAGTTCGGGGTTGGACTCGGCTTGTTCGAATCCGAGATCGCGGATGCTTTTGTATATTTCCGTGCCCATGATAAGATCGATGCCTCGTCCGCGATACCGCTTGCGCACGCCGGTTAGACAGAAATCGACCGTTGGCGTGTGGCCGCGTGCCGCGCGCAACAGATGGAACCAGCCGAAGGGAAACAGACGGCCTCGGGCTTTACGCAGGGCCGACGAGAGGCTGGGCATCGCGATACAGAAACCAATGAGTTCGCCATGGCGGTTTTCCACGACCTTGACGAGATCTTTGTGAAGGAAGGGGAAGAATTTCCTTGCATAGTACTGGCGTTGCCGTTCCGTGTACGCCGTGACGCCGTAGAGTTCGACGTACGTTTCCTGCAACAGCGCCATGATGTCGTCCGTGCGCGCAAGGAGATCGCGGCGGCGCGGGAACGGCAGCACCCGAAACTGTTTCCTCACTTTCAACTTCTCGGCCAGTTCGAACAGGCGCGGCGGGTATGCGTTCGTCGAAAGGTCCGTTACGCGGTATTCGACATAGTCCACTTCTTTCGCGAATCCGTACCGCTCGACAAAGCCGCTGTAATAGGGGTAGTTGTAGTACGTCGCCATGGTTGCCAGTTGCTCGTAGCCTTCGATGAGCATGCCGGCCTTTCCAAACTGGTTGAACCCCTGCGGTCCGGTGATAGTCTCCATGCCGCGTGCGCGCCCCCATGCCTCGGCGGCTTGGAACAGGGCTGCGGCCACCCCGTAATCGTCCACGCTGTCGAACCAGCCGAAGCGGACGTTGCGCAGGCCGAACTTCTCGTTGGCGGTACGGCTGATGAGCGCGGCGATTCGGCCTACGACGCGTCCGTCGCGCTTGGCCAGGAACGGCTGGCCGTCTGCGGTTTCATAGGCGGCGTTGTGCGAGGGCGAAAAAGTATCGAGTTCGTCCGCGATCAGCGGCGGTACATAATAAGGGCAGTCCGCGTACAGGTCCATCGGAAACCGGACGAAGTCCAGCAGGTCATGTTTGTCTTTGACTTCGATTATTTCAACGGCGGCCATTTCAATTTCCTATTCGATGGGAACAAAGATTCGCTCGACGGCATCGTGCAACTGGTTCGCCAGAGCAATACGGTCTTCATTCCAGATGGGGGTCTGGCCGAACGTAATTTCGACCTCTTGCCATGGCAATGATAACATGCCGAGGACGTGTGGCAGAAATGGTTTTTCCGGACCATACATGGCGATTTCCGATTCGGGAATTTTCCCTTCCGGGGTCCGCAGATAGGGGTTGGGTCCGAAGATCATGACCTTCGACGGCGGCGGCCAGCCTGGCGGGGTCCGATAGGTCCCGCACATGTAGTGCACGGGTTTGTTCGCAATGACGGCCGCGTCCAATAATCCCGCGCGGAACATGCGCACGCCCGTGCCGCGCCGTATCGTGGTTTCGGGCGTTTCCGGCGCCATGAGTAGGCTCTTGCCGGCCTCGAGCGCCTCGACCATCAGGGCTTTCACGCGCGCCGTATCGTCCTTGACGCGCCGGATGAAAATCGGTTCCAGGGCTTCGACCAGCGAGCCGATAACCGGGATATTCCCAATGGGTTCCTCGACGATCGAGTGGGCGTCCACCACACTGCAAAAAGCGTACATGTCAAGCCACGCGAGGTGATTGGAGACTATAAAGAACGGTGGCGGCGGCGGGGTTCCATGCACGACGATGCGAATACCGAGAATCCGGCGGACGCCCGAGATCCACGCACGAGCCACGCGGTGGCGTATCCTGCGCGCGCGCGGCGACTCGATGCCTACGAAGACCGTCATCGCCTTCAGCGCAAGATAGCACAATACCGACCACAACAGGCCCATCGTGAGACGCAAGACCCCTCTCGCATAGGCATAACGCGGTATCCGTGCGAAATCGTGCGTTTTCACTGTAGGCGCCTTGCGGCTCATATAAGGTTACTCCCAAGACTTACTCAAGACACCTCCTGCGCCTTCGCTCATAGAAGCTGTCAAGAACAACAAGAAAAAGTGCGTCGTTTAATG
>CAIYET010000060.1 GCA_903925285.1 Candidatus Hydrogenedentota bacterium
CAGGTGGCGTTCCACGTCGCGATGGTCGGGCGCGACCTCGGCATCTCGCCGACGGCCTCGCTGGAGCTGATCGACCTCCTGGAGTCGAGGCGCCAGGAGAACGGCCAGTGGGTGACCGGGGGGAGCGGACCGTTGCGATAGATGCGGCGTGCCTTGGCAAGTCCCGAAGGACCGTTAACCGTTAACTGTTTCGTTACGAAATAGTTAACGCCAGCAAAATCAGCAAGTTGCTGGTCTTGGTAAAGTTTTTCGTTAACCGTCTTCTCGTTGACGGCGCAGGCATCCGCGCGTACAATTCTAGCCACAGTCACAATCCTGAGAGCATCCAGGGAGTCTTCCGCATGGTGGATACCACCATGCCAAGTCTAAAGGAGGTTGGTATGACTCAAAATTTGAATCGCCCGATCCGGTTGCTAGGACGGGTTCTGGTCGCGGTAGTGCTGCTGCTGGCAGCCTGCAGTGCCCCCATTTTTGCACAAGCCGTCAATTCCGGCGAGATCCGTGGCACCGTCACAGATCCCACCGGAGCGGTAGTGCCCGGCGTGAGTGTCTCAATTCTGAACACTCAGACCGGCGTCAAGACGGACGTGGTCACCAACGACTCGGGCCTTTATGATGCCCTGTCGATTCTGCCCGGCAACTACAGTCTCACCTTCACTAAAGAGGGTTTTTCGAAGTTCGTACGACAAGGGATCGACCTGCGTCTTCAAGTGATTACGGTGAACGCGCAACTCGCCGTGGGAGCAACTACGCAATCGGTCGAGGTGAATGCGCAGGCTTCCATGCTGAGGACGGAAAGCTCGGAGACGGGAAGCACGCTCCAGGTCGATACAATCCAGCAACTGCCCAACATCGGCCAGAACTGGACGAATTTCACGCAAACGCTGCCTGGCGTCACGGGTTCGGGGACGGACATATCCGTGAACGGCAACCAGCGCTACGCCGGGGGGTTCTACGCCGATGGCGGGAACGTCGTGCTTCCGCGCAGCAACAACATGGACTACCTCGCGAATTTCGAAACCATCGCGCAGGTCGAGATTATCACGTCGAACTTCAACGCGCAATACGGCAGCGGCACCTCCGTCTTCAATCAGATCACCAAGAGCGGCACGAACCAGTTCCACGGCTCGTTGTACGAATACAATCAGAACAACTACTTCAACGCGAGGGGCTTTTTCCAGAAGGAAGTCAGTCGCACGCGGTGGAACAATTATGGCGGCTCCATCGGCGGGCCGGTTCTGAAGGACAAGCTGTTTTTCTATTTCAACTACGACACCACGATGACCCGTGGCGCGAGCCAGGGTTTCACTTCGTATCCGACCGCGGACATGCGGAAAGGCGACTTCTCCTATCCGGGCTTCATCAACGGGGACGGAACGCCGAGGCTGATCTACGATCCCAATAGCCTGCAGAACGGGGTGCGCACGCCGTATCCGGGGAACAAGATCACTGGTACACTGGACCCTCTCGCCGTGAAGCTCCAAGCCTTCATGCCGCTGCCGAACACTGTACCCGGGACGTTGGACAGCAAGTACGTTCCTTTGCCGAATCAGGCGGGAGTGATTACCAACAACTACTACTACACGCGAATCAACAGAGGCCATCCCTACTCGTACATGATTAAGGGCGACTATAACATCTCGGGCTCGAACCGTTTGAGCGTTTCCATGCAGCGGAAGATGAACAAGGTCATAACCGACAAGACATTCAACGAGCTTTGGCCCTTGAACCAGAATGACGGTATCAACGGAGGCGTGACTGCCCAGATCACCGATGTGTGGACCATCAGTCCTACCATTGTCAACGAATTCCGGGCTGCTGTGGTTCGCCAGAGCATTCGAAACGTTCCGGCGAGCAAGGGCAAGGGCTACATCGCTCAACTTGGCATAAACTACGCGCTGGCGGACGTGTTCCCGACGGTCAACATCGCCGGGGCCGGAGGGGCCGCCGGTTTCGGCCTCAATTCGGGCACCAGCGCCACCATGGGTGAAACCACGTGGGCGCCTTCGGATACCATCACTTTCATCCGTGGCAAACACATCATCAAGGCCGGCGGGCAGTACGAGAGGAACGCCGACAACGGCGGCGATTGGGGAGATATCACGCCAGTTGCGTATGGCTTCGACTCGTATTTCAGCACGAGCGCGCCGAACAACGCGACAAGCGGCTTGGGATATGCGGATTTTTTGACTGGCCAGGTGGGCAGTTGGTCGGCTAAGCTCAGCCCGGTGGTTGGAATCCGAATGCGGGCCGCGCAGATGTTCGTGCAGGACGACTTCAAGATCCGGCGCAATTTCA
>CAIYET010000061.1 GCA_903925285.1 Candidatus Hydrogenedentota bacterium
AGCCTAAAGCCTAAAGCCTATCCTTTACTGCGTCGATTGTCGCGGTTTTTGCTGTTTCTGATCCGAATCCGCAGGCGTTTCCTGCTCTGGGCGTTTCAGCCATTCTTCCATGCTGAAGGCTGCATGGGAAGAAGTACTGGCTCTCACCGCATCGCGACGTTCGGTGAACGCGACCGCCTGTTCGTCGATCGACAGCAAGGGAGTTCCCGCAGCCTCGTCCGCCAGAATCGTCCTAACCTCTCGGTAGAGTTCCGCCAGCGAGCGGCGGCACTGCGCACAGTACGCAAGATGCGATTCGACAGCCGCGCGCGCGACGGCTGCGAGGCTGTCATCCAGATATTGCCCAAGGTCTTCGAGCGCCAAACACGTCTCTTCTTCGACATCGGCGACAGGTAAAGCCAGCCACTCCGTCAAACGGCTGGTCTCGCGGGCCAACTCTTCCGTGCGTGTGCGACATGCCGCGCAGGACGCCAAGTGGTCTACCAAGGCCGACGCGTCCCCCCGATCGCTTCTCAGGACGACATATTCCTCGATAACGGCCTCGTCCGGACATTCCGGCTTGCGCGTCTCCATAGGCGAGTTCATGTGACGTCCTCCTCCAGCAGCCCTCGCAACTTTAGTTTGGCGCGACGGAGCTTGGCCGACAACGTATTGACGTTAAGGCCCAAGATTTCGGCAATCTGCACGTATTTCAAGCCCTGCATAAAGAATAAGTCCACAATCATGCGATCCTGCTCGGACAGGGCTGCCAAGCAGTGCGCCAGCCGGTCGGCGCGCTCCTGCTGGTCCAACGCGCTATCCGGCGCCAAGGCGGCTTCCTCTTTAGTACAGACGTATTTCACGGACGATTCCGTGCATGAGGTAACGTTCCCGTAACCGCGCGCGTTCAGTTTTCGGATGTAGTCTACGGTGTAGTTGCTGGCAACGGCCACGAGCCATGCGTGAATGCACGACGGATTGTGGAGGCGCAGGAGCATGCTGCAATTATCGCGAAACAGGCGCTCGAACACCTCGCTGGCGATGTCCTCGATCTCCCCGCGCAACGGTGAAGCCGTCCCCATCGTTGCCAAACGCCGCGCAATAGCCCGGTTTACCAAGCCGCTGAACTCGATATAGAAACGGGCTTTCGCCTGATCGTCGCCACTCAGGCAATTCGCAACCAATTCGGCTATATTGACCGACGCCACGGCGCTACCTCGTCCTCATGACACGGAACCCGCTAGAAATGCAACGACGCGGTGAACCAACTCGGCCTCTTCCCGGCCCAAGCCGGTCACCAACACCTCCAACTGCCAAGGATACAACGATGTTGCAACGCGGTACCCAATCGTCCATAGCGACACCGTGCAGAGGAACAGTCCGAATGCGATGCCGTAGTAGCGGCGCATGAGCGCGATGTAGGCGATGCGCCGTGCGCCACGCGCGGCGCGGCGCGTGCTGGTTTCCGGCTCCGGCGGGGATGTCGAGGGAGCGACCGGCATGCCGCTTTCGACGCGAAAGACTTCATCCGCCTCGCGCTGGCGCTGGGCATTTTCACGGCAGTGGGTTGCCGCGACGGCGTAAGCCGGCAAACGCAGGTGCGGGTAGATCGGCCCAAACAGGATCAACAAGGCGACCGTCGCCCACCACGCCACGCGCAAACCGGAAAGGAGCGGGCCGGGAACGGACGGCTGTTGCTGCAAGAACGCCATAAGCGTCAACAGCAGTAACAGCGTGGCTTGGCCACCGATAAACGCATTTACGCCGAGACGTGAATGCGGAAGCGTCCACGAGTACCGTCGCACGCGCATCAGCCAACTCAGCCCGTAGGCGGACAGGTAGACGAGAAACAGCACGCTGACCGTCTGCCAGCACAGATGCAACGGAAACGTATAGCGACGCCGGTCGGTTTCGATGCGGCGGTCGCGCGTATCTTCGAACATATTCAACTGGGCTAACCCCTCGGTGAGCCGACGGCGTTTCTGGTCCAGTGCGGGATCGGTGGCGACGCCTTGCTGCGCACGAAGGGACAGGCGTTCGTCCAGAGCCATGATCTGGATGTGAATACCGGCCGTCGCCTGGATGCTTCCGCCGCCTGCCCGGCCGCTGAAGCCTTGCGCGCGGCCCAACTGGCCGTGTTCGCCGAGCAATTCCGCCCCGGTCACGAGGCGTTCGCCTTCGCTCTGAACCGTCTCCAGCCAGCTATCCCAATACGGCGCTTGCCGCAACGCGATTGCGTGGCGCGCTTGCCGCATAACGAGATCGACGTACCGGTACAGCGGCGCGCAGAACTCGTCCGCAATGTGGCGGCGCAACTTTTCATACCAAAGGCCCCGCTCGGGCATGGCCGAGGTCCAGAGGGGACGCGGCGCCATGAGCGGGGCGCCGCTGCTGTTGGCCTTGGCCAATATAGCCAGCGATTCGCCCAAATCGACCTCGGCTTCCGGTTTCAGGAAAGGCAGGGCTGCCGCTTCGAGATAGAACGCCCACGCATTGTCGGGCGGCAACGAACCGGCCCGCTGAAATTGCGCGTACGCCTCGGCGAAACGTTCGGCCATGAACAATCGGCACCCGTATCGCATCGCCGTGAATGGGTTGTTCGGGTCAGCCTTGCAGGCCCGTTCGTACGTGGGCAGGACGAGATCGGCCTCTTCGCGTTCCGCCAGCGCCGCCAGATACTTCGGTGTCGGGGATTCGCGAAGGGCCGCGTCGCGCTTAACGACCTGGCGCAACATCGCGCGCGCGGATTCGGGTTCGAGCGTCAACGCGGCGATGTACTGGCTCTCGACGAGTTCGTAGCGCAGGTAGCGTTCCGAGAACCAGAGCATGATGGCTACCGCGATGCACGCGAATACGCACAAACGGAACGAATGCCGTACACGGCGTGCGCCGGCGGAGTCGCCGCCGCTTCCGTATTCGGGAAACCCGCAAGAGGACGAATCGAGGCGCGGAGACCTTGCGCCTCTTTGATGAAGGATGAAGGATGAAGGATGAATCTCGTGCTGTGATGTTTTCATCTTTCATCCTTTTCACAACGCCGGTAGCGTTCGGAGAAGCAGCGCATGATCGCTATCGCTATGCATGCAAATACGCAGAAACGGAACGAATGCCGAACACGGGACGCACCGGCGGTGTCGCCGCCGCTTCGTATTCGGAAAGCACGAGAGAGGATGAAGGACCGATCCCATGCTGTGGTGTTTTCATCCTTCATCCTTCATCCTTCATCCTTCATCCTTGATCCTTGACTCACGCTATTTCTCCGCCAATAGCGCCCGGGCAATATTCTTGCCGTCCTCGACGCCGGGCTGATCGAATGCATTCACATTGTAGAGGCGTCCCGCCATGGCGGTCTCGACCTCGAGCATATACATCAGTTGTGCCACGGTGGAAGAGGTTATCTTTGGCAATGTGATAAGAATCACGGGCCGGGTGCTTAGCTTCAAAGCATTCATCGTGCCCAAGAGTTCCGCCGCCATGAGACTGTTCATGCTATGCCCGTTCAAATAGGCGAATTGCGGCACCGCCTTCAACACATCCGGCACCCGCGGGATTTTGAGCGTAACGTCGAAAGCGCCGACCTCGATAAGCGTGAGGAGCTTGTCGTTGGGTCCTTCGCGATACAGTTGCACCTGTGAATGCTGGTCCGTCGCGCCGAGCGACTTGATCGGCGTTTGCCCCACGAAGACTTCCTTGCCGTCCAGGCTCATGCGCTTGCCAAGACTTTCGGCCCACATTTGCCGATACCAGTCGGCCACATCGCGCAACGCGTCCGAGTACGGCATCATGACGGCCATACACTTGCCCTTCTTCGTATTGGCGAGGTAATGGATGGCCGCGCGCAGATAGGCCGGATTGGATTTCACGTCCGCCACGCCGCACCGCTTGTCCATCGCTTCGCAACCCGCGCGCAACGCATCGAGATTCATGCCAAGCATCGCCGCCGGGAACATGCCCACCGGCGAGAATACCGAGAAACGCCCGCCGACATTCAAAGGCACCTCGAAGATGTCCAGTCCGTACAATTCCGCGACCGGACGTAGGAGGCTCGCTTTGGGCGCGCCGACCGGATTCGTCGTAGCGACGAGATGATCCTTGAGCCGTGCCGCGCCGAGGCGCTTCTTGAGCGCGTCGATGACAATCAACAGTTGTGTGACGGTTTCGGCGGTATCGCCGGATTTTGAAATCACGTTGAACAACGTTTTCTCCGGCGGACAGATCCGCATCATACTTTGGAACGTGACCGGATCAATGTTGTCCATCACAAACAGGCGCGGAGCGCCATGCCGTTCTTCGCGGCTCAAGAGATTGTAGTACGGCGGCTTGAGGGCGGTCAGCAGCGCCGTCGTGCCCAGCGCCGACCCGCCGATGCCGAGGACGACCACGTTCTCGATACCCTTGTCGAGGAACTTCGCGGCCCTTTTTTTGATATCCTTGAAGACCGTGTCGTTCTTGTACAGGTCATAGAAACCATAGACCTTCTTGGCGCGTTGCTTGCGGAGGCTTGCGTGCGCATCGCGCACACGCGGCGCGATCGCCTTCAACTCCTCCGGTGCGATCCCGTGGTCGGCGCCGACGGTCTTCGCCAAACACCGGGAAACGTCAATACGAATTTCGCTATTTGTTACCGTGGTCATTTTCCTTCTCCGAGAAAAAGCGTTCGAGCGCTTGGTAAAGTTGATCCTGAGGCCCGCGTACAACAGGGACGCCGGGCAGGGAATCGAGGAACACCTTACCATAGTATTTGGTTGCGATCCGGCGGTCAAGTACGATAATCGCGCCCGTGTCGGTTTTGCGGCGGATCAGACGTCCGAACCCTTGCCGGAACTTGATGACCGCTTGCGGCACGGTGTACTGCATGAACGAATTGCCGCCTGCCATATCGATGGATTCCGCGCGCGCTTCCTGAATCGGCTCCGTCGGCACGCGAAACGGCAGCTTGGGCAGGATTACGCATTGCAGCGCCGCGCCCGCGACATCGATGCCTTCCCAGAAACTGTCCGTCGCGAACAGGACGCTCGAAACGTCCGCGCGGAAGCGGTCGAGCAGTTGCGTCCGCATGGCTTCGCCCTGCCGTAACGGCGTGATGCCAGCGCCACGCAGTTCCTCTTCGAGGCGCTTGTGCGCGTAATCCAGCGCGTAGAACGACGTGAACAGGAGCAATGCATGGCCACGCGTAATCTTCAAGATCCGCCTGATACATTCGACGGTCTCCTCGAGGAACCGCGGCTCCTCCGGCGTGGCAATATCCAGCGCGATGCCCAGAAACGCCTGTTTCTGGAAATTGAAAGGCGTGTCGAGAATCCCCGTCTCGATACGCGCGGCTTCGGCCCGGTTCAGTCCGATCCGCTCGAACAGGAAATCGAAGGATTGACGCACGCTCAGCGTGGCCGAAACCATCACGACGGTCTTGAGGTTTGCGTAGACCCAGTCGGCGAGGCATTGACCCACATCGAGAAAACATCGCACCGCACGCACGTTCTTCGGATTGTGACTGTCGATCTCGATCCAACGTACCGTGTTCGCTTCGAGTTCCGGCCCCATGATCTCGGCCAAGACCTTCCCGTGGCCTTCGAGCCGCATACGGTACGCGTCCAACTCCGTCATCTCGGCCAGGAACGGCGGCTCCGGTGAATCGTCATCGAGTTTCGCGCGCCGCAACAGTTCGGAAAGCGTCCGGCAATGCGTCGTGCAGGCCGCGATCTCTTCCACAAGCGGCATCGCATATTCCGCATGCACCTCGCGCACGCCCTTGTCCTTCAAAACCTCGACCGTGAGACGCCATTTGATATCGCGCCCGATCTGCTTGCATTTCATCGCCGTCAGTTCGCGCATCGCATCGAACGCCGAGCGCACGCCTTCGCGTACGCCGGCCAACGACGGCATCAGCCGGTTATCGATGATATCGAAAATAGCCTCGCGGCTCTCGATCCCCACACTCCGGCGATCCTTGCCGAGGCGGGTCTTGATAAGCGAGAGTAGACCGTGCTCGCGGTTATGTTCGTGCCGCTGAAAGCGGTTCAGCAGCGCAAGAAGCC
The DNA here is from genome assembly GCA_903925285.1 of Candidatus Hydrogenedentota bacterium. Taxonomy (GTDB): domain Bacteria; phylum Hydrogenedentota; class Hydrogenedentia; order Hydrogenedentales; family SLHB01; genus DSVR01. The sequence continues at coordinate 6,015 of CAIYET010000061.1, forward strand.
CCAGACGCGACGTTTCAAAACCAAAATACTCCGTTGCGCTGTCTTCGATGCTATGCGCCTCGTCGAAGATCAAGCGCTGGTACGCGGGAAGAACCGCCAGCGACGAGAAATCGCCCAATTCACGCTTCATACTTATGTCCGAAAAAACAATGTGGTGGTTCGCGATGATAACGTCCGCCTTGGCAACCTCACGGCGTGCCCTCGTGACGAAACAAGCCTTCGACGCCGGACAACGCGCGCCCGAGCACATGTCGGTTTCGGCGCAAATGCGTTCCCACAACTCGCGCGACGGCATGAACGGCAGGTCCGAACGGCTGCCGTCCGTGGTCTTCTGCGCCCACTCGGCCAACGATTCGATCACCTGTTGCGTCGATTCATCGTCCAGCAACGAAGATTCCGACATCGCCCGCGCGAGCTTCTGGCGGCAGACGTAATTCGAGCGTCCCTTGACCAGGACCGCGTTGAACTCCGTCTTCAACGCTTGCTTCAATAACGGGATATCCTTGAACATGATCTGCTCTTGCAGGTTGATCGTCCGGGTCGAAATCACGACGCGTTCGCGATTGAGCGTGGCCCAATACACGGCGGGCAGAAGGTAGGCGAAGGTCTTGCCGACACCCGTCGGCGCCTCGACGACCGCGATACCGTCGTGGTTGAACGCGCGCGATACGACTTCGACCATGGTGCGTTGCTGAGGCCGCACCTCGAAATGCGGCACGATGCGCGCGAGGTTCCCCGCCGGATTGAATACGCGCGCCATCTCGTCGGGATCGAGTTTTTGTAGATTCTTGTCGGCAAACGGCTCGACGACAACGTAGACGCGCTCGACATCGTTGTCCACGATGTAAACGCCGTGGCCATTGGTGCCGCAGGCGGCGGCGATTTCGAGGTCGGCGCGCGACGGTTCGATGCCACCCGATGGATGGTTATGAATGACGATATCGCGCGGGGCGAGCATATCGAAGAAAGCCGGCACCGCCTCCTCGGTCCCCCGCGCGCAAACCCGAACGCGTTCGACAAGCCCTTTCGCATCCAGCGACCCCGCGAAAAAAACTTCGCGACCGCCCGTCTCGTCGATGGCGCGCCGCATCGTTTCCGCGGCAAGCGCGACAATGCGCGCCGAAGCGTTTTCGCCGACCGCAGAAGCTTTGCGCGCAGCCCCTTTCGGGCCGCTACTAGACATGATGCGAGACAAGGTTTAGAAACTCGGCGCGCGTAGCATCGTCCGAGTGGAAACTACCCAACACGGACGACGTCGTCATGACGGCGTTCTGCTTCTGGACACCGCGCATCATCGTACACAAATGCCGGCACTCCATGACCACGCCCACGCCTTCCGCTTGCGTCACGCTCATGATGGCGTGCGCGATTTCCGCAGTAAGCCGCTCCTGAATCTGCAATCGCCGCGAAAAACAATCCATGATCCGCGCAAGTTTGCTGACGCCCAAGACCTTGCGTTTGGCGATATAGCCGATATGGCAACGCCCGAAAAACGGGAGCATGTGATGTTCGCAAAGGCTGTACACCTCGATGTCCCGCAGGATGATCATGTTGTTCGACTCGGACTCGAAGACCGCGTCGTTGACCAATGTCCCCATCGACACGCCGTAGCCGGAGGTCAAAAACTCATACGCCCGCGCCACGCGGTCCGGCGTCTTGAGAAGCCCCTCGCGGTCCGGGTCCTCGCCTATCTCGATCAACAACTCGCGCACCAATTCCGTCACGCGTTCGATATTCATAGGTAAACAATCTCCGTAGGATACCGCGCATTATACGCGAAAGCGCGCCCCAAGCGCATCCGCCCGGCGTCAGAAGACAACCCTATCCGAGGAATCGGTTGAGTTGTTCGACGAGCAGGTGAACGGTTGTGGAAGGATTGTCCCTTTCTGGACACGAAGGGTTGTACCGCCCCAAGAGCTTCTTGGCGTTCCGCATCGCCTCCTGTTGTTTCTCAAGGAGGGTGGCATACATGTTGGGGAGATTCTTTCTGTACTTGAATCCGAGCAACTTACTCAGTTTGCCCGGATATTGAGATCGACTCATGGCGGCATCATAGTAGTTGAAGTGGAGCAGGTACCAAAGCTCGAATGCCTCGTTCGAGTACGCTACCTTCATCCCTTCCCGCGCAGCCAACGCCAACGCTTCATTGAACTGCAAGGCGGAAAACGAGTCGCGATCAAAGACGCACCAAACCTGATCGTAGTCGCGCTCTTGCTTGAGTTCGATTGCCTTCTCAACAAGAGAAAGCGTATTGCTGCCGAATCCGACGACATTGAACTCTTCCACTGTTGCAGGCACTCGAAAAGCTTTGAAGTACTTCGGCTCGGTCTTCTGTCCTTCGCAAACGATCAGAAACGTATCGCGCGGTTCACGGATTTCGACCTTTCTCGGCTTGATTCCCTGCCTACTCACCGGCGGGTTCCGCAAGCGCGGTCAAATCGCCGAGATACGGGATGGCACCGTACTTGCCGCGAATATAGTCGCTCCCAAAGGACGCATCGTTGCGGACTTTGAACTCGGCCAGCGAGTACAAATGAGTGGCCCCGAACTGGTCTTTTTCGGCAAACCATATCTGGTCTCTCCGGAAGAGGTCCTTGTTCAGCAGATTTGTATCGTGAGTCGCAAAAATCAACTGTGCATTCCAGGGATTCGTATCGTTCGAGTTGAAAAGGCCGATGATGGCCCGGGTGAGCAGTGGATGCAGCCTGGCATCCAGTTCATCGACCACAAGCGTCTTGCCCGTCTTCAGCGCCTGAAGCACAGGCCCAGCAAGCCCAAAGAGCTTCCGCGTGCCGTCAGACTCATCGCTGTCTATATCAAAGAGTTCGATAGCCACTTTCTCGCCCTTTGCGTCATATTTTTGATGGGTAGTGACGATGTCAATGTTCTCGGGATCTATTCTCGGCCAGAGGAGCTTCCCAATTCTCCTCGCCTCCCTACGGGATGACCCTTCCTTGCTCTTGAACTGGATGTTATCAATGCCCACATCCAGGGATCTCACAAACCGCACAATCTCGCCACTCGATTGGTGGTTCTCCAACATCTCCTCTGTACTTGTCCGATCCAATAAGTCAACGGATCCCGATATAACGTCAAGGTCACTGAACCAATTCAACACGCTCTTTGCAGTTGGCCCGTTGAATTGTGCGACGACGGACAAGAACAGGGCATTATCCCTGGTCTTGTCCCATAAGTCCTTTCCTTCCTTGAACGCAGAGGGGAGATCGAGTTTCCCATCCCTGCGCTCGAACAGCTTGGCCTCGCGGATTGTGGGTACATGATACAACCACTCCGCAATTACGCGTCTTGAAGTCAATTCAAAGCCATATCGGTAACGCCGGCCATCGACGACGAAAACCATCTCAAAGTGTGATGGTGCATTGGACGTCTCGGTGCTCAGGCGAAACGGTTCAACGGGTATTGGTTCGCTGGCCTGCGAATCTTTGGACGAGTTGAGCACGAACTCTTGCATGAACTCGATTGCACGTACCAGATTACTCTTGCCACTTGCATTCGCGCCATAGATCGCCGTGCTCTTCAGAAGGCGTATTTCATCGTTGAACGCAAAGACATTGTTTTCGTCCAGCGCCTTATCTTTTGCCGTAAGCCCTGCGGCCAGCATACTGAAAGTTGTAATATCCTTGAAGGATCTGTAATTGCCTACGCTGAATTCAATGAGCATTTCGCACCCTCAAGCCTGTATTTGTGAGAGATTTTCACGCAAGACAAGTCTACAACGAATATTTCCCCTTGTCAAATGAATTCTCGGCTCCGATGGGGACTTGTCAGTACACGCCGAATTCGAGCGCCGTTTCGATGAACGCAATGTAGTTTTCCTCAGTTTTCGAGGCGGTAAGGGCCTAAATCCTATCATCTTGCCTCGTCCCAAACCAGGCGCTATACTTCCCGTTATGAATATCCCGTTATTTGGCCAAGCCAATGAGACGGCACGGAGTCCCGTGCCTGCGTTATCGCGCGAACGTAAGGCCTTCCTTATAATCATCGGGATCTGGACCTTCGGCAACTTGGCGTTCGTGTACATGAGCCATTTCGGCCTCGCGGGCGATGAGGCCCAGTACTGGGATTGGTCGCGGCATCTGGATTGGGGATACTACAGTAAGCCGCCGATGATCGCGTGGATCATCGCGTTGCTCACGCGCATCGGCGGGACGAGCGAGGGGACGCTACGTTCCGGCGCGGTGCTGTTCGCATCTGGCTCGCTCGTGTTCATCTACGCGCTCGCACGACGGGTTGCGGGGCCGCGAGGTGGCCGCGATTCGGCGGCGTTATTGGCCGTATGCGTGACGCTTGCGATGACATCGAGTTGGGCCGGCTCGGTGATGCTGACCATCGATGCGCCGCTGGCGTTTTTCTGGGCCTTCGCGATGTATGCGTTCCACCGCGCCATATCCGGCGACCGGGGTTGGTGGGTGGTTACGGGCATCGCGCTGGGACTGGGCATGTTGACGAAATACACGATGCTGATCCTCGTGATATCGTTTCTCGCATACCTGATCCTGTTCGAGCGGACTTGGCTTCGGCGTCCAGGCCCTTACGCGATGCTGGGGATCCTGCTGATCGCGATGATTCCGGTCGTTTACTGGAACGTGGCGCACGACTGGGTTTCCGTGCGGCACACGGCCAGCATCGGCACGCGCGGCGAGAAATCCATCGGCAAGACCATCGGTCACGTTTTCGAATTCGTCGGCGGCCAACTCGGCATCGTTTCGCCGATCCTGTTCGGGATGTTCGCATGGTCGATGGTCGTGATGGCGCGATGGATGCGACAGGCAGGAGGCGCGGCAGCCTTGCGCCTCCGACAGCGGCGCGACGCGGGTTATCTGTTCCTGTGCAGCATGGTTCTATTCGGTTTCTACACGGTCGTGGCGTTCACGCGCAGAACGGAACCCAATTGGCCGGTCTGCGCCTACTTGGCCGCCACGGCGGCCTTCGCATGGGCGTGGAACGAGAAACCGCATACGCCGCGGATGCGGAAACTGCTCTTTGCCGGAGCGATACTGGGCTGCGCCGTGGGCGTGTTCTCGCGCTCGACGGAATGGGTGTACCGCGCGTCGGCCTACCTCGCGCCCGCGAACGCCGCGCCCAATACCGTGTACTTCGGCCCGCTCCACTTTCGTCCAGCGAAAGAGCCGACGAACCGCTTGTTCGGCGGCTGCGAACTGGGCCGCGCGCTGTCGAAGTACGTGAAAAAGGACGCCCCAAACGCGCCGTTCATTTGTAGCGATAACTACCAGTTCGTCGCGTGGGCCGCGTTCTATACGGAGGGATGTCCGCGCGTCTACTGCCCAAACCTTGGCGACCGGCGCTACAATCAGTACGACCTCTGGAATGGCTGGGAAGCGCTCGTCGGCCGCGATGCGCTATTCATCATCGGCGGCACTCTCGAAGAAGCCCAGCCCCGCATCGACAAGATCATCCAGCTTGGCGCGTTCGAGCGCGCCGACGGCGTTGAAGCCGTCCAAGTCTGGCGTCAGCAAACCCTCATCAAGACCTTCACCATTGCCCGGCTACACCGCTATACTGGCTACAAGTGGCGGTCCGTCACCGAGCAGTACTAGGCAAGGTAAGGATGAAGGATGAAGGATGAAGGATGAACCGAGGCGCGGAGGCGCGGGAAACCATGAACGACCGCATCGATGCCCTCAAAGCGAAGCGGCGGTATGCGTCGGTGCTGATGACGTACGGGTGTACGGTCGCGTGCGAGCATTGCTGTTTCAGTTGTTCGCCCGAGGGGGATTCGCGGGTCGTGGATGTGGCCCGCGCGGTCGGGTATCTTGGCGAGTTCCACACGCTGGACCGTGCCATCCATATTGCGGGCGGCGAACCGTTCAAGCATTACGATCGCCTGCGGGCGATTTTGGCGGAAGCCAAGCGGGCCGGGGTTCCGCCGCATTTCGTCGAATCGAACGGTTCTTGGTGCGTGGATGATGGGCTGGTGCGCGAGCGGTTCTTGGAACTGCGCGAGGCCGGGGTCATGTGGATGCTCATCAGCACAGACAACTATCATCTGCGGCGCATCCCGGTCGAACGCATCTGGCGCGCGTTGCGGATTGCGGAAGAGGTCTTCGGACAGGGCACGACGATGGGGTTCGTGGCGGAGGACGATCTCATGTCGAGGGCGCGGACGATGGCGGACGAAGACGCGTGGCGCATGTACATCGCCGGGCACCCGCCCAAGCTGCTCAGCAGCGCCGCGCGGAATCTCGCGCAATACGTGCCCGAGCGCCCGTTGTCCGAACTGGAATTGGAGACGGGTTGGGGCCTCGAGCCGTCCGATAGTTGCGACCGCGAGTGGGATCCGTTGTGGGAAATCCACGTCGATCCGTACGGAAACGTTCAAACGAATTGCGGGATTATCCTGGGCAATGCGGACGCGGTTCCTGTGTCCGAGTTGGCGCTGACCTGGCATGAACGGAACCCGATTCTTGGCCGAATTGCGAAACGCGGGGTCGCGGCGATGTTGGATATCGCACGGGAACATGGTTTCGAATCGAGGGGATGTTATCCACAGAAGTGCAACTTATGTTGGGAACTTCGTTCGTTCTTGCGCAAGCAGGGACGCGAGTTTGCCGCAGTATTTGGGCCGAACGAGGTGTACGAGGGTTGTGAGCAAGAATAGCGAACAAGCCAACAATGCGGAAAAGGAGATTCGTTGCATGGCAAATGAAGAACCGGAAGACCTGACGCCTGTTTCGGCCGCGCAGATATTACGCTGGCTCGCAGCACTGGAAGAGGAAGGCGTAGGATTCTACGCTGGACTGTCTGTGGCATTCGAGTCCCATTGGATTCACCTTTTTTCCAAGAACATGGTGGAGGCGGAAGCACGGCATCGAGATCGTTTTCTCGATTATGCCAACACGGCGGACCAGGTAAACTCAAACGCGACGCCATCCAAAGATAGTCTCCTGCCGCCGCATCTTGTAAGGATTCTCTCGACGCGGGTGTTCGTTTCCAACGAAGATTGGTGTATTGGCAAGAGGCTTGTTCCCGATGAGGAAGTTGTCAAGAAAGCCATCTATTACGAAGAACAGATTGCTTCCCTTCTGACTCAAATCCGGCCCTATACCCCATACCCCGAGCATGATTTTATTAGCCGGGTCATTAAGGAAGAATGGGGTCACATCGAGAAGCTTGAACAGATTGCGGTGAAGCACTTCCGCCGTAGGATCCGTTCTTAGTGCCGTTGTTCAGAATAGATGCGGGCTGAGACGCACATTCGTGCCCGCAGTCGCCGACAAGCGCACTCGGGATACGTGAGCCGCAGTACTTGAACTCGGTCTTGCAGGAGGACGAAGCGATGGATGGGACTTTCGAGACGCAGGTCGATTACTACCAGCATTTCGATGCGGATTATGAGCGCGATGTGCCCGAGGAGGGGTTTGGCGGCTGGAAGAAGGCCTCGGTGCAATTCGCGCGGCGGCATACGGGGGTCGTGGTGATGCACGCGTGGGATGCGGGCACGCGTGAACAGTTCCCGGGATGGTACCGTGCCGTGCCGTATATCCCGCGTTCGCAGGAGATCGCGCGTACGGTGTTTCCGAAGCTGCTCGAGGCGGTTCGCGCGTCGGATTTGCCGTTATTACACGTCGCGGGCGGCGGCGACTACTATAAGGAATTACCCGGTTACCGGCACGCCGTGGAACTCGCCGGACCTGAGCCGCCACCTCTCGAGCAGGCCGCCGCGGACCCGGCGCGCACGGCGTTGGATGAGTTTCGGACGTCGCACACGTTCGTCGGGCATCACAACGAGGAAGACGTCAAACGCGGGTTTGCGCGACTCGGTTTCATGCCGGAGGCGCGTCCACTCGACAGCGAAGGCGTGGCGGAAAACGGACGCCAACTGTTCGCGTTGTGCAAGGAAAAAGGGATCAACCACCTCATTTACGCCGGTTTCGCGATTAACTGGTGCCTACTGCTGTCGCCGGGCGGCATGGCGGAAATGCAGCGTTACGGCATGATGTGCTCGGCGTTGCGGCAAGCCACGACGGCGGTCGAAAACGGGGCGACGGCGCGCTTCGAGCTTTGCAAGGAGATCGCGCTCTGGCGCGTATCGCTGGCGTTCGGATTCGTGCTCGATGTCGATGATTTCATCCGCGTACTGCCGCCGAGAGTGAGTTGATTGAATTGCGGATTGTGTGTAATTTCTGCGCCCGACGGTGGTAATGTACACGGAAGGCCTTTTCTGGATAGTAGGCGGAGATGAATGAAATGCGCATTTTACGCACGGGTTCGTTGTTGGGTTTGGTCGTCTTGGCGATACTGTCCATGCCGTCTTGGGCGGATGACTTGTTCACGTTGCACAGAAACGGTTGGGGCGTCGCCCGGTGGGGCGCGTCGGACTTGACGCCGATTTGGGCAAAGGACAGTCCCAGCTACCAGTCCGGCAACGGGACGAGTTATCCGTCGGCGGTGGCGGCGGGCGGCGGTTATGTCTATTTTTTGTACGACAATGGGCAGGCAATCGGGGCTTTCATCGCGTCCGCTCTCGCCCCAGTCTCGGTCAGCAATTCCCCTTCGTATCTCTCCGGCAGTTTCACCTACTATCCGAGTGCGCTGGCCGTGAGCCGTGGCTTCCTCTATTGCCTTTTCAGCAACGGCCTCAAAATCGGCAAGTACAATCTGTCGGGCTTATCCAATGTGTGGCTGAAGGATGGTCCGATGTACGGCACTGGTCGCGCAACGGCGTTGGCGGTGGCGGAGGGTTACGTCTACGGTCTGTTCAATAACGGGCAGGAGATCGGCAAGTTCAAGGAATCGGACTTGTCGCAGGTATGGATGAAGCCCTCGCCTATCGCGTCGGATGGATACATGGTCATCTATCCGGTCGCGCTGGCGGCGGCGAACGGGAGCCTTTACTGCCTGTTCACGGGCCAGCAGAGACTGGGCAAGTACGACGCGGGAACGCTCCAGCAGGCGTGGCTGAACGAGGCGCCTTCCCTCTCGCAAGGCGCCACGAAACTCTACCCGTCCGCGATTGCCGTGGCCGACACGACGCGTCCCGAAGGCAGCATCGTTATCGCAGGCGGCGCGGAGTATACGACCACGCGCACGGTCGTACTTACGCTTTCCGCATCGGATGGCGCCGGCACGGTATCGAGCATGCGGTTCGGCGCCAACGGTTCAACGTGGCAAGCGTGGGAAACGTATGCGACGACGAAGAATTGGACGCTGCCGACGGGCGATGGGACCAAGCCGGTGTACGTCCAGTTCGAGGACGCGGAAGGGAATGTATCGCAAAGCTACAATGACAGTATTGTACTTGATGCGACGGCGCCGGTCGGTACCGTGACCGTCAACAATGGCGACGAATATACGCGGTCGCGCGATGTGACGTTGAACCTGTCCGCGTCCGACGCCGGCAGCGGGCTTGGCGAGATGCGCTTCGGATCCGATGGCTTGAAGTGGAATGCGTGGGAAACGTATGCGGCGACGAAGGCGTGGGCGCTGCCGTCGGGAGCGGATGGACGCCGTACGGTCTACGCTCAATGGCGCGACAAGGCGGGCAAAATGTCGTTATCCGCCAGCGACGATATTCTGCTCGACACGACAGCCCCAAGCGCGCCGACGATTACCACAAATGGCGGCAATGGACCGGGCGTCGACTACACGACCTACAACTCGGGCCTTGTGTTGATTGGCACGTGTTCCAAAGACACCTTTCGTATTTTGATCAATGGCAGCACGTCGCACGTCAGCTACATTGCCACCGATACCGATTGGAGCTATGAAACCACGTTGCGCTCAGGCGTCAACACGTTTGCCGTCGTAACAGCGGATCGCGCGAACAATTCGTCCTTGCCGACATCCATAACCATTCATCTAGCATCGGGAGAAGGCGAGGGCGAAGGCGAAGGCGAAGGCGAAGGCGAAGGCGAAGGCGAAGGCGAAGGCGAAGGCGAGATGCACGTGTTGTCGCCGGTGGATGATTCCGTTTTCTATACCGGATCGAGCCATGCCAGTCTGGCCCTGCCCTTGCTGGTCAGTCCCCCGCTGGGCACGACCTCGGTCGTCTATGTGGTCGACAGCAACCCTGCCGGCTATTCGACGCTTCCGCCCTACATGTCGACGAGGAGTTATGTGCCTTCTACCAACGCAGTCGGCAACCACCGCATGACGGCCATGGCCACACGCAATGGCAGCACCTCTATATCGGGGGTGTCGAACTTCGCCGTGGCCGTCGCACCGGATGGAGCGGATGTGGACGGCAACGGACTTCCCGATTCGCCGTTCACGATTCTCGAAACCGCCGGCGATGGCTGGGTGCATGCCGTCGATGTGGCCGATTTGGGACGGCGCGGCGCGATGCTGCTGCGTTTCAATCGCGAGACGGGCGACGACACCAATGTTCCCGCCGTCGTTATCTTGGAGCGCCCCGGCGACGCATCGCGGTCCATGACGTTCCTTGCGCCGCGCGCCCTGCTCGAAGAAACCGAGAGCGGCATACTGGTGCTCGTCTCCGGCGACAGCCTCGCCCAGTTGGCCGGTACAGACGCTGCCGCCCAGTTCGCCGCCGCGCCCGAAGACCTCGATTTCGTCTCCGGTGGACAATATGTCGCCTACGGGATTCTCGTGTCCGGCGACGATGGCGCGACGTACCAACTCATGGATTCGAGCCGCCTCGAAACCGTGCCCGTCGAGGTCCGCTTCAAAGGTCTGCATTACCGTTCGGGTTCGACGCCGTCTTTCCAGATTCATCCGGCTACATTCGCGCAGCAGGAGACAACCGGACTGGAACTGCAACCCGTTTCGGGCACGTGGAGCACGGACCCCATTGTCGAGACCACGCCGAACACAACACCGCTCTTCGTGCGGTTGACCAATTTCGGCGTGATTGCGCCGTACGAAAGCGGAGGCGAGGGTGAAGGAGAAGGCGAGGGCGAAGGCGAAGGCGAAGGCGAAGGCGAAGGTGACAACAACGGCGGTTGCCTCCCCTCCCTCTCCGGCGGAATTAACGCGGGCGGGCCGTCAAGTCCTCTCACCGGCGATGGGCTCGTTCTCGCCGTCGCGGCCGTAGTACTGTTCGCGGCCAGACGTCGTGCACGGGTCAACGCATAAACCAATAGAGGCTATTGGCTTGATCCTAAATTCGGCAGTAGGATCTCTGGGGATTCGTCGAAAGTGTGGATGTAGAGGACTTTGTGGACGGAGTGGACGCAAATGGGACTCACCTCTGGCGCGGAAGCCTTGCGCGCGGCGCGCTGGGTGAATCCTATTCTCGTCCAATATGTCCACAAAGTCCACTATGTCCACACTTTCGATGAGTGTCCATGGACTCCAACTG
>CAIYET010000062.1 GCA_903925285.1 Candidatus Hydrogenedentota bacterium
AAACACATGGGGAGAGAGACATGGTTTACAGGGTTTACCGATTCCGTGGCAACCGTTTCGACCGCGTGCATTTGATGCCGCTCGTCATCGATGCGAAAGACAAAGACGATGCGTTACTGACGGCCAAGTCTCGCACGCACGTCCCGGTGCGCTACCGGGTGTGTGTGGCGTGGGACATCGCGATCGCGGATGCTTGGAAGGGCGTCAAGAAGACGCTGGGAGAGTGGATATGAGCCAGATTGAACCGTGTCCCGTGTGCGGGAATACGCCACATATTCAAGGTGGCGTCAACTACTGGATATGCGACGGAGACGTCCTCTCCCACATAATCACTGGCCCAAGCAACGACAAAGACGGCGAACTCTGGAACGCTATGGTGCGCGGGATGCGCGCAAACAAGGACATTACCATTCCGCTTATCAAAGAGTTGGAAGCCCATCTCGCCACTGAGAGGATTTTCGAGTCGAAGTACAACGAACTTCTCGTCCGCGTACAACGTTTCGCGCGTGCCTACCACGAGATCGAACAACTCGAATGTTTCGCAGAAAAGCGCGCGTCGGAAATGGATCTTGCTGGGTATTGCAAACATGCCTGACATCATGGGTCCAGATTATCCCTACGGCACATTCGCCAACGCGCACTCGCGCCATCTTGACCCGCCAGACGAGGAAGACGAAGACGAGGAGGGAGACGATTTGAGCATCCACGCCAAAGTCCAACTTGAATATCTCCTCACGAATCTGCGCGATGACGCATGGTTGTCGGCGGAAAGCTATTGGAATTGCTACTACTGCAACGAGATCAAAGAGGCGACATTGCGCGGAGTCTTCGCGGGCGCGGCAAACGCCTTCCTGAAAACCGGAAACAAACTCGCGGAAATACTTGAGGGGACAACATGAAACCCACACTTATCCAACCCCCCAGCGAACTCGAATTATCCGAGTCCAACACCCAGTCCGTCGCGCTGATAGCTGAGTTTGGCGCGATCCAAATCACCACGCGCGAACAATACGCCCGCGCCGCCAACCTTCTCAGGGACGCCGCCACGCTGACACAGAAAATCAGCAAGGCGTGCGAGCCGACCATCAAAGCCGCGAACGCTGCGCATAAAGCGGCCACGGCGATGCGCAATGACCTGTGCGCGCCCATTGACGAAGCGGTTGCTGTACTCAAGGCGAACATGGCGATTTTCCAGCGCGCCGAACGCGAGCGGGAAGAACGCGAACGCCAGGAACGCGAGAAAGCCCTCCGAGAACACGAAGAACGCCAGCGCGCCCAGCGTATCGAGGCGGAACGGCTCATGCGCGAGGCGGAATTGGCCCTGGAACGCGCCGAGACCGTCGAGGGCGGCGTGGATGCGCTCGTGGCGGAAATCGCCGCTGACGAGGCTGTAGCCGCAGCCAACGCCGCGCAGGTTGCCATCGAGGAAACCGCCGTCGCGCCGTTCATCGCGGTAGAGGAGCGCGCCAGGGAGAAGGGCGTGGCAAGCGTCCTGGTTTACAAGTGGTACATCACGGACAAGACGAAAATCCCCCAGCAGTTTTGGGCGCTCAACGAAAAGGCGATTGACGCATTTGTGCGGGTGGCGAAGCGCGCGACGGACATCCCCGGCATCCAAATTTACACCGAAGAACAAATCCGCGTAGCGGCACGAAAGGACTGACATCATGGCCGAAAATCAAGCACTGGTAGAGGCAAACCAAAAACTGACGACTTTCAAGAACCGGCTCCAAAAGCGCGAAGGGATGCTTGTTGACCTTTTGCAAGGCAACAAGGACAACGCGAAGCGCTTCCTTCGCATCGCCGGGACCGCCGTCGCGAACAATCCAAAACTGTTGGAATGCACGGAACTCAGTTTGTTGCGCGCGTTCTTCACCGCCGCCGAATTTAACCTTGAACCCAACACGCCAGCGGCGCTGTGCTACGTGATCCCATACGAAAACTGGAATCCGGCCACGAAGAAGAAGGAAAAACAGGCACAATTCCAACTCGGGTATCACGGTATCTGCGAACTGGCGTATCGCAGCGGGATGGTCAAGGCGATCCGTGCGCGCATCATCCACGCCAATGACAAGTACACAATCAAATATGGACTTGTCGAGGATCTTGATCATACCCCGGCTATCGGAGATCCCGGCGCAACCATCGGCGCGTATGCGGTCATCGAACTCGCGGACGGAATTAAGCACTTCGAATTCATGAGCATGGATGAATGCCTGAATCACGCCAAGCGATTCTCGAAGTCCTATCTCGCCGCCGAGAAATCTTGGGACGGGAAAGACGCGCGACGCGACTCCGTATGGCACACCAACCCAGAAGCTATGGCGATGAAGACCGCCGTGATTGCCGCGCTGAAACTCTGCCCGAAATCCGTCGAGGACAACCGGCTCGTAAACGCGATCTCGAAGGATTGGAGCGAGGACGCGGACAACGCGAACGTCACGCTGGCGATTGACGATGCGTCCGTTATCGACACATACGCTGAGGCGGTAGAGGAATCCGCGAAGGAGACCGAGTGATGATACCCGATGAACTGCTCGAAAAATTCGACGCCGTGCTTAACGAAATAGGCAAAACGGTAGGCTGGCATGGGCTGCTGGGCTTACTGTACGCCACGCTTCATCGGTGTCGATATCACCTGAAAGTTACCAGCGTGGATTACGACAGGGCCGAGTCCGCAATCAAGGCCAAGGACGCGCGCATCGCGGAACTCGAAGCGCAACTCGCGGGAAAGGGGGAGTGATGTATTTATTGGTGACTCCAGGAGATATTTTCGGATTCGTGCTCATCGTTGTTTTCGCTGGCATTGGACTTCTTGTCCTTGCAATATCCAAGATTCAGGATTGGCTCAAGAATAGAAAGGGGAAATGATGGACCGCTTAGACCGCTACTCAGTTGTCAACGATACCGACGTTTTCGATATGGACGAGGACAGCATACTCGCCCAATGCGAGACGCCGAAGGACGCGCGCATCGTGGCGAATGCGATGAACTTCATGGACGGCTTTGCGAAGGACGGCGTGGTTCGGTTTTGCAAACCGGAAGATCCGCGCCCGTACATGGTGACGCGCCGTGATATGTTCGCGGCGGCGGTGTTGACGGGGCTTGCCGCAAATCCCGAAAGAACTGATATACCGTGGGGGCATGAGGCTGATGCCTGCATGGAGGCAGCCGACGCCATGATCGCCACGCTGGACGATGATGTGCGTCTCATAAACTCGGTTTTGCGCGTGAAAGCTGCAAAACTCTCGAAGGGGACACCATGATCATCGCGATTGACCCAGACACCAAACAACACGGCTGCGCGATGGGCGAACTGCGCAAAGACCATCCGGTATGTCTGCGCACCTGGACCATCCAGCGCGCGGGCAAGAAAGGCACGCTACACCCCAATTATCGAGAGGAATTGCTGGACCTAAAAAAACATATCAAGGGTTATTCCGCCGTCGTGGTATTCGAGGATGTTTATCTCGGACTCAACCCGCAGACCTTCAAGAAATTAATCGAGGCGCGCTGTGAAATCACCGTGCCGCTCTGGATTGAATGCCTGCCCCATACGCCGGTATTGCCGTCCACGTGGATGTCGGCTATTGGCATTTCGACGCGCGCGGGCAGGGACGCCGTGGAGGCCGCGTATCGCATCCACGCCAAACGGTTCGCGCAAAACTCAGGTATTTACGCGCCCGACTCGCCCCACGAATGCGCCGCAATGGGGATTCTCTGGTGGGCGTTGACGACGCACGCGGGAGGGAAGAAATGAGCTTGAAGGCACCCTTCCCGTGGTTCGGCGGTAAGTCCCGCGTTGCCGATCTGGTCTGGCAACGCTTCGGCGACGTGCCGAATTATGTCGAGCCATTTTTCGGGAGCGGAGCCGTTCTTCTCGACAGGCCGCACGCGCCGCGTATTGAGACGGTAAACGATCTCGACGGCTTTGTGTGCAACTTTTGGCGCGCGATCCAGCGCAGTCCGCGTATGGTGGCAAGTTATGCTTGTGCTCCCGTAAACGAAAACGATTTGCATGCGCGCCATGCGTGGCTATTGCGTTGGCGCGACAAGTTGCATGAACTTCTTGAGGGCAATCCATTCTACGCAGACGATCATCTCGCGGGCTGGTGGGTATGGGGACTGTGCTGCTGGATCGGCGGCGGATGGTGCTCCGGTGATGGCCCGTGGCGGCTTGTTCTCGGCGATGACGGCAGCGAACGGTTGTTGAAGACTGAGGACAGCCCGCACCTCGGCACCGCGGGCCAGGGCGTCAAACGGAAACTGCCGCATCTCGGCACCGCGGGCCGGGGCGTCAAACGGCAACTGCCGCACCTCGGCACCGCGGGCCGGGGCGTCAAACGGAAACTGCCGCACCTCGGCACCGCGGGCCAGGGCGTCAACCGGCAACTGCCGCACCTCGGCACCGCGGGCCAGGGC
>CAIYET010000063.1 GCA_903925285.1 Candidatus Hydrogenedentota bacterium
CCGAGTACACAGTTTTCCAAAGAGTATTGCGAGAATCAGCCCTCGGCGCTGTCCTCAACGAGAAAGAGATGGCCCCGCGTACGGAAATCGAACTTCCTGCATCCCATAAGACAAGAATCATTCCCGAGTCGATCTATACACAACGAAAACATCCTGACGTCCGTATTGCGCGACGAGCCACGACAATTGCCAATCTAGCCCGCGTTATCAGTGAGCGTGACGTTTCGGACGGACTTCGACGAACCCTTTTGACGCAGGCAAAAAGACTTGAAAGGCTTGCCGCACAGCGAATGCATGAACTCGGAATCACAAGCACATTCAAGAAGAAATGATAAGGCCGAGTTGCTGTAGGGTTTCCCGCTCATTGGAATTTCGGCAGTGTGGCCAGATTTTGCGGAGAGCTACGTGCTACGCGACTGTCTGGACCGGACGAACTGGTAAATTGCCAGGCAGCGTAGCCCACGAACGATCCTGGCGCGTTGCGCTTCGTTGCATCTGTCGGATGCAGTTCCATTGCGTTGTTCATGATCTTCGTGGCGGGTTGGCGTTTGTGCTTCTGCTGAGTGGGTAGGGCGCCGTTTCCGAAAGGGCACGGCACTTGTGATATAACCCTAGATATGGCAGTTGACACAATGGAGCATCGCCTAAAGAATGGAACTTATGGGAAGAATGGGAAGAATGGGACAAATAGTACTCTGGCCCGCAGGGTGAGCGGTCAAGATGTCCCATTCTTCCCATTCTTCCCATAAATCCCATTCTTTAGGCAATTTCTGCCTGCACCGATTGCTTTTTTTAGGGTAAAGCGATGAGCGTGGTTTTCGCGGATACCGCGTTCTACATCGCTTTTGCCAATCAAAAAGATCGCTGGCATGAAATGGCTGCCGCTATTGGGAACCGATGGCGGGGAATCGTGGCGACCACCGAGTAGTTGTTGTGGAGTTGGGCAACCATCTTTGCGATCCTGTAGACTGCCCAGTTTTCTTGCGTAGGGTGGCCATGATTCAACATGATGAAAAGACGCGGGTTGTCCCGGCGACATCGCGTCTTTTCCACGCCGACCTTACCCCCCTCAAGTAAGGGCGCTTTAGCGTCGCTTGTCAGTCGTTTCAGCAGAAACGGACATGGACTTGCATGGACGTAAAGGACGATTCGAGATCTCGGATTCGAGAAAGTGCGAGTTGATTCTATGGGCGCTTCTCTCCAATAATGTTGAAAATAAACTGGAGATTGCGATATGAGCCTCCTCGGGCTGGATGTTGGAACCACGGGAACTAAAGGGGTTGCCTTCGACCTTGATGGACGGGTTGTCGCTTCGGCCTATCGCGAATATCCGTTGATATCCCCGCGACCGGGTTGGCAGGAATTGGACCCGAACCGGGTGTGGACTTGTGTGAAGGCTGTGTTGGCGGAGATCGCACGGGCTACGGGTCGCGATCCGATCCAGTCGCTGGCGGTTTCGTGCCAGGGCGAGGCCTGCCATCCTGTGGACCGCGAGGGCCGTTGTCTGGCGAACAGCCTCGTGACTTTCGATGGGCGCACATCGCACATGCCGGCGTGGTGGCTCGAACGAAAGTCGCGCTATGAACTGGCGCGTATCTCGGGCATGCCGCTCCATGGCATGTACACGATTAACAAGGTTATGTGGTTCAAGGAGAACCTGCCGCAGGTCTTCGCGAAGACGTGGAAGTTCCTTTGTTACGAGGACTTCGTCCACCTGCGCCTCGGCCTCGACCCGGTGATGAGTTTCCCGCTTGCCGCGCGGACGATGGCTTTCGACATCCATGCCGGTGACTGGTCGGACGAACTGTTGGGCATCGCGGGGTTGGACCGCTCGCTGTTCGCGCACACGGCCCCGTCCGGGTCGGTCGTGGGCGTCATTCCGGATGCGGTAGCCGACGGGATTGGCCTTCCGCGCGGGGTCATCGTGGCGACGGGCGGTCACGATCAGCCGGCGGGCGCCCTCGGAGCCGGGATTTTGGAGAGTGGCGAGGCCATGTATGCCACGGGCACGGTCGAGTGCATCTGCGCCATTTTCGACAGTTTCTCGCTGACCGAAGAGGCGCTCGAAGGCAACGTGTGCTGTTACCCGAGTTGCGTCCCCGGCCTTTACACGAGCCTCGGATTCAACTTTACGGGCGGGGCGCTGCTAAAATGGTATCGGGACACGTTGGGGGAGTCCGAACGGCGTCTGGCCGAGGAAACGGACCGCGAC
Organism: Candidatus Hydrogenedentota bacterium; assembly: GCA_903925285.1. Classification (GTDB taxonomy): domain Bacteria; phylum Hydrogenedentota; class Hydrogenedentia; order Hydrogenedentales; family SLHB01; genus DSVR01. The sequence goes on from CAIYET010000063.1 coordinate 2,213, forward strand.
GTGTACGATATCATCTGTGAGGCCGTTCCGGATGAACCGGAGCATCTCCTTGTCTTGCCGCACTTTACAATGACTGGAACTCCGCATTTCGACCCCGCCGGACGCGGCGCCATCCTGGGTCTGACCCTGAACACGACTAAGGCGCAAATCGTCAGCGCGTTGCTCTCCGGCGTGACCTATGAAATGAAATTGAATTTGGAATTGTTACAATCGGCAGGTGTACGTATTAAGCGACTGCGCGCCATAGGCGGCGGGGCCAAAAGCCGGGTGTGGGTGCAGCGAAAGGCGGATATCATGGGAGTACCGGTAGCGGTGCTGGAAGCCTCGGAAGCCGCTTCGTTGGGCGTGGCGATGCTGGGCGGAAAAGCTGCGGGCATTGTCGACGATTTGCGTGCGATGGCAGCTCGGGTCGTCAAGATCAAGGACGTGTTCGACCCGAATCCGAAGCGCAATGCCGTTTACGAACAGTTGTTCGCGGCCTACCGTTCGCTCTATCCGGCCATCCGCGATATCAACCACCAATTGGCGTCATTGGATGAGAGGGCATAGTCTGGCTCATGGCAAAGAAAACCAAGCAAGCAGTGCAGGCCGAGTCCGCAGGCGAATCCAAGGAGTTCTTCGGGTTGCCCCGGACCATTTCCAAGGAAATCCGGTCGTGCGCCGCAGTCCATAAGATCGAAGGCTCAGCGGTCCAGACGGTCCGCTATCTATGGATTAATATCGCCGACCATGCCAATGGTAGTGATAGCGGCGAACATCGCAATCCCAACCGGCGCGGAAGCCTTGCGCGCGGCGTGATGAACGCCGAGGACTGGTTGAACGTGATCGACGAGGCGGCGTCGGTAGGCATTTGCTGTGTGGTGATTTGCACGGGAGACGGACTCCACGACAATCAGGATCTGTGGACCATCTGCCAGTGGGCGCAACAGGTACACGGCATCGATGTCGGCATTCATGCGCGATGTGCCGACGTACGCCCGCAAGACATCGAGGAACTTCAACGCCTGGACCTCGAGCATACCTGGTTATTCGTTACCCGCGAGGCATACGCCCGATTACGCGATCTTGAAAGCCAAGGTATCCGCGTGCGTGTCGCAGACGTGTGCCGCGAAGACCACCAGCCGCCGTGCGACATGCCCGAGAGCATGGTTTTCGTCGGACCGGAAGGCAATCTTTATACGTGCGGCCTCGTGCTCGGCAATGACCAGTACCGGCTGGGCCACATCATGGAAAAACCGCTCGACCACATCATAGCAGACCGGTCGTTGCCGCGATTCGTGCCTGAATCAGCCCCATACCGCACGAGCGGTTGCGACGCCTGCCCGCCCATTATGGCCGACCGCATGGCCGAGGAAGGTGGTCACACCGCCACGGGGCCAAGGATGAAGGATGAAGGATGAAAAAGGCTGTAGGCTGTAGGTAGTACGAGGCACTGAGGTGTGATCCCTGTTTTGAGATTTGAGATTTGAGATTTGAAGCGCCTTCATCCTTCATCCTTCATCCTTCATCTTCGCCCGCAGTGTCATGGCCTCTTGTATCCGTTCGACGTATTCGAGCGGTAAACGTACCTTGCCCATTTCCGGTTCTTGCTTGAGGGCCGTGCCGTGGCAATCGGAGCCTCCCGACACCAACAGACCGCGTTCTTGCGCCAACTGCATGAACCCCTTCGACTGCGCTGGCGTGTGTTTGGTGTGAAAGACTTCGATCCCGTCGAATGGCATGTCGAGCAAGCGCGTGGTAAGTTTCGGCACGCTGGACCCCACGCCGGGATGCGCCAGAATCGCGAGTCCGCCGGCGTCATGGATTAGCTCGAGCGCTTCGAGACAGCCTAGCGACGCTTTCGGGACGTATGCCCGGCGTCCGTTGCGGATGAACCGGTCGAAGCCTTCTTGGACGGTCTTGGTAATGCCGCGGTCCTTCAGGGCGCGCGCGACGTGTACCCGGCCCAACGTCCCCCCGTCGGCGAGTTGCGCCTCGACTTCCTCGCGCGAAAGCTCGATACCGCAGCACTTCAACTGCTCGAGTATTTGGTCGGTTCGCGTCGAACGTCCCTCGCGAAGGCGCTCGAGGGCGGCCCGCAACGGCGCATGACCGATATCGATTCCCAATCCCACGACATGCACCTCGACGCGTCCGTACGAAGCGCTAAGCTCGACGCCGGACAAGAACCCCAATCCCAACGCACGTGCGCGTGAGCATGCTTCTTCAACGCCGGTGACCGCGTCGTGATCCGTAATGGCTATCGCCGACAACCCCAACGCCGCCGCACGTTCGGCCATGCGACTCGGACTGTCGGAACCATCCGAATGATTAGTATGCAAATGCAGATCAGCGTAAGGAATCATGAGGCTTTAGGCTTTAGGCTTTAGGCTTTAGGCTTTAGGATGAAGAGCCTACAGCCTACAGCCTAAAGCC
>CAIYET010000064.1 GCA_903925285.1 Candidatus Hydrogenedentota bacterium
AAGCGCAATTCAACTGGACATGTCCGTCGTGCCGAAGAAGCGAACCTGAAATCAAACTCACCAAAGATCATATTAGAGCCGTCATTCATGGCGGTTCGGATAACATCGAAAATATCCAACCATTGTGCAAATCTTGTAATTCAAGGAAGCACTCAAAAAACATTCGGTATCTCGGGCGTGCGTAACGGTCAGGGGTGAATAAATATAATCCCCATTAAGAACCCTCGGCGAAAGCCAATGATATGACCTGAACAGCAGATATAACTGAAACTGCTGATGTAGGAAATAGAAAGCCTACGATAACAACATTGATTGGGTGGACCAGGTTCTTCGTGATAACTATTTCTTCGGCAAACTGATGTCAAAGACAAAGAAATGGAACGGTTCGCAGATGCTTTTTCCGATAAAATATCAAAAAGGCGTTGCATCCGTTGCTTTCAATGGCTATGACCTCTTGCCGATTACGCAGCAACCAGTTTCAGTTAGTATGACGTTCTATCCGACCTTCGTGGCGACGAACGTTTCCTTGGCAGGTTCTGATCTTTCGATCAACGACACGCCGATGCAGACCCTCAAACTCATGGCGGTTACGATGGAATCCCGCGCGCAGGATGCGGCGGACGACATCGGCAACTTCCTCCAGGGCGATGGTACGTCGTTTGGCGGCAAAGCCCCGAACGGTTTGGCGAATACGATTGACAACGGCACAGTGTCCGCCACCTACGGCGGCCTTACCCGCGCGACGTATTCGGGTTTGAATTCCACGGTTACGGCTTCGGGGGGAACGATTTCCCTTTCCAAAGTGCGAACTCTGTGGAACGGCATTTCTGATGGTCCGGTAAAGCCTGATTTCATCATCACGGACTACACAACGTGGGGTTATTTCGAGCAGCTCCAGACGCCTTTCCAGCGCAATACGTCGGACTTCCGTGGCGCAGGCCCTTCAATGAGTGCCTCGACTTCCGGTTACGATTCGCAGTATTGGGATGGCATGGAAATTTCCCGCGACAAGAAAATCACGACGGGCTACTTCTACATGATGAATCTGAAGTACCTCGAGTGGTATGCCTTGGGATGGTGGGAAGGAGAGCGGGTCAGTCCGCGGGCGAAGGACATCGAAGGCAACGTCTACAAGGACAAATTGTATGCGCCGTCTGATGCTTTCACCTGGACGGGCATGATTCGGTCGTACAACCAAGGAACGGTGAATGGTTTCATGATCCTTGGCGGTCAGCTGATTTCAACGGCTCCGTTCCGCCAGGCTGTTCTTACGGGAGTTACGGGCGTCGCGTAAAGGTCATACTAAAAAAAACATTATGATTACCTTTGAACAGATGTACCCGAATGGGTTCGAGCAGGGAGGCTATCTCTACCGCTTGCCGGCGTTCTTCGGACATAATGCCAATTCTCGCGCAGCCATCAATGCGACGGCGACAGCGACGGCAGCTCAGGTGGCGACGGGGTATATCACGTCAACATCCGCAGCCGCAACGACAATTACGCTTCCTACGGGAACACTTCTCGGTACCTACCTTGGCGCACAGCAAGGCGATACATTCGACTTATTTGTCGATAATACGGGAGGCGCAAATACCGTTACGATGGCTGTTGCCACGAATGGCATAAAATCCGATGCAGCGAATACGACGGCGGGCAGTTTCGGCCAGTTGACTGTTGCGTCAGGAGCGACAGGAATCGGACGGTTCACGATCATGTTCTCCAGTGCGACGACGTATGTTTTCACCCGAACAGCCTAGTAGGTCGAAAAAATAAATTAACGAAAAAAACTAATGTCTTCTATTACACAGAAAGGATCGAATGGACCGTTGGCTCTTCAGGCTTCGGGTTCATTCCAGTCTTCGACGGATGCCAATTTGGCGACGCTCGTCGGTTCACGATGGGACTTGAGTGATGGCCGCGAGGCCATGCTCGTCTCGGCAGGATCGACAGCGATTGCCACGGCTGGAATCTTAGTCCAGGATGCAGCTATCGTTGCGAATGCGCAGGGTATCGCCGTTACGGCGTTCCAGGCGTATTCAGCAAATGGCAACTTACCGGCAGTTATTTCCGTCGGAACGAATGCCACGGCGGTTGTTGTGAACCAGTATCAGGGCGGATTCGTTATGGTGGATTCAGGTCCGGGCATCGGCCAGACGCTGAAAATCGCCTCGAACTCGGTTGTCTCATCGACGACTCCGGGAACGTTTACCCTGGAAGATTCCCCGAATACGGCTCTTACCACGAGTTCCACGGTCTGCATTCTTCCGCCTCACGGTGCGAATGTTATCGTGAATCCGACAACGCCGACGGGTGCGGTTGCTGGCGTAACGTTATATCCCTTGTCGGCGGGTCAGTCCGCAGGCAGCACAACGGGTACGCCGTTCTACGGATTCGTAGCTACGCGCGGACTTGTCGGTGCGACGAGTGATGCAACGGTCGCGAGTGTCGGTCAGGCAATCTCGCCTTCGACGACGACCGCAGGCAACATCACCGTTGCCCTCGCGGGCGGTACGACTCCGACGGCAGTCATTGGCTATGCCAACCAGACCTCCGTATCGGCGAAATCACGCTCGGTCTTCTTGCAGGTTTAACGATGAGAGAAGGGGGCGGCGGCGCTGGCTTCCGCCCCAGGGAGAAAAATAACGTAATTACCCTGAACAAGGGTCAGAACTATGGAACAGAAAAACATCATGCAGTATGAGAGTGTTTTGCCGGAGAATTTTGACGGAACATTCCGTTTCACGAACTGGACAGACGAGGATTTTACGGGAATCTGGGGCAGCAAGGAATACCGATTCCCTGCGAAATCCACGTCCCCTATGATTCTTGTCAACCAAACACCCCTTGAAATACAGGCGATCCGGAAGAAATTCGCGAAGGATTTGGCAGAACGCGAGTTCTTTAAGAGCCGACAATATGAAAAACTCCGCAGTCGCGAAGGCACGATAGACGACATGGGCATGATTACGCCGCGCGGTTACGGCATGAGCCATGCGGGAACCTATACGCTCGACGACTTGACGCCCTATATCCAGAAATGCCTTGAATCGCTTCCGCTTACCCAAGCTGTCGTTACGCAGGTTTCA
>CAIYET010000065.1 GCA_903925285.1 Candidatus Hydrogenedentota bacterium
CATCCAAAGCGGCGTCACAGCCGCCGCACTCCATATAGCGTTACTTGCACACGAGGCATCGATTGATAATTTCGTTTATTGTGCGCTCGCGCACGACCGTTCCGTACACATAGTACCGAAAATGCATCGCGATTGAAAGACCTTCGCGGCGTTGCGCGGTTGCATTGCGCGTCCCGGCTCTCGATAATGCGCTTCGGTTAGAGCGACGGAGCGGAGGCAATCGTAATGCGTTTCAAGGACACCTTGTCGTACGGGATGGGCGGTTTGTCGATGACCCTGTGCGACATGGTTTTTTTGCAGTGGCTTTATGTGCGTTACGCGCCACATGATCAGCCGCACCTCGTCGCGCCCGCGCTGATCGGACTCTTTATCCTGTTGGGGCGGCTGACCGAGGCGGTCTTTGGTCCGTTTGTGGGCCATTGGAGCGACGGATTCCAGTCGCGGTCGGGTCGTCGGCTGCCATTCATCCGGCGGGGCCTGCCATGCCTTGCCGTGGCGTTTTTTCTGCTGTGGACGCCGCCGATACCCCATACGCACTGGCTCAATGCCGTCTATCTGTTTGTTGCCATCGAGACGTATCTTGTCTGCTACGATTGCGTTGTCACGCCGTACCTGAGTCTGATGCCGGAACTCACGGCGGATTTTCGCGAGCGGGTGAACCTGACGACGATGCAGGCCCTGTTTCTCATGGCCAGTGCGCTCTTGTCTTCCTTCACGGGCCTCGTCTTGCAGAAGGGCGGCTGGATTGTGCTCGGCGGCGCGGTGGCGGCGCTGACGCTCCTGTTTATGCTGCCCGTGGCGACGCAGTTGCGCGAGCGCAATGCGGGAAAGGCCCCCGATGAAGAGCGGCTCGGTTTCATCGAGGGTCTTCGCCTCACGTTGCGCAACCGCGCGTTCCTCTTTGTCGTGTTGTCCACATCCTGTTATTGGTACGGTCTGGATAGCATAATGAAGCTCCTACCGTTGTGGACGACAAGCTACTTGGGGCGCGGCGAGGAAGGTGTCACGCTGCTCATGATCCCGTTTCTCGTCATGAACGTCGCCTTCTTCTTCGTGGTCAACGTACTGGCGAAACGGTTTGGCAAGTACGTCGTGATGATGGTCACCTTTGGCGCGACCACAGTGGGCTTCGCGATGTTTGGCGTGGCGGGCCTCTTGCCGTGGGGCAGTCCGTTTGTCCAGACCCTGTGCGTAATCGCATTCGCGGGCATGGCGCTTTCGGGATTCATGGTGCTACCGTTCGCGGTGCTTTCCGATGTGATCGACTACGACGAACAGTTGACCGGACGCCGACGCGAAGCGATCTACTTCGGATTTCAAGGCTCGTTTCAGAAGCTGAGCCTGGGCATTTCGAGTTTCCTGTTCGGAGTGTTCGCATACGGTTCCGATGGCGCCGTGTCGGTGCCCGGTTTGCGCCGCGTGGCCCTCGTGGCCGCCGCGATCAGTGTCGTCGGATTCGTCATCTTCATCCGTTACCCATTGCGCGAACGCGGCGGGGCCGTCGTCTCGATCCGGCCCGGAATCAATCCATGATAACGGCCGTCTTGCTGTGCGCGCTCGCGGGGCTCGAGTCTTGGCCGGGCGACTTGCCTGGCAATGGCAACCTCTTGAACTTCGAACGTATGGGGGCTGGCGCGCCGGCCGGATGGAAGGTCGAACAGCGCGACGCGAACTGGGAGGCGGACGTTACTGAGGGACCCTTGGGTCCCGGCGCGGCCCGGATACGCATGGGCGCTCAAGGCCGGATCGAGTTGATGTCGCCCGCGCGCGCGTTACGCACCGGCCAGCCGCATGTCTTGACCTTCTGGGTACGCTCGGAGTCCGCGGGCGCACGCATTTCCGTGAAGCTGCGCGATAATAACCGGGACAGCGTGGCCGGCCTTGACAAAACGGAGACGGCCGATGCGACGTGGCGGCAGGTCATTATGGCGTGTACACCTGCCGACAGCGTCAAAGGTCATTACTATCTCTCCATCGCGATCGAAGGCAGCGACGCCTCCGTCTGGATCGACGGCTTGTGGTTCGGCGAGCGGCCCGGGGATTTAGGACCCGGCTGGCAACCGGACTATCGCGTGGCGAGCCTGGTTTTGACGCCGGAGGTGGACTGGGGTGTCGTGACCGGCAACGCACCGCTGCGCATTCACGCCCGGGCCGTGGGCGCCTTGCCGGAGCATTGCCGAATTTGGCTGCATGCCACGCCTGTCGACGGAACCATGGCGTGGTTGCGGGATCGAGCCATAAGCTCGGACAAGCTATGGGAAGACACGTTCGCCATCGAGGGCGATGCCGCGAATCTTTATGGGATGCTTCGCGTCGAAGGCGTCATTGTGTCCTCCACCGCTCAGGCGTTGTCGCCCATCGTCGAAACGCTCCTGACGCGCGTGCCGGAACCTGTGCCCGGCCCATGCCCCGACTCGCCGTTCGGCATCCATGTCCAACTTCGCGAACCGGACATTGCTGCCATGGCCCGGTTCGGCTACAAGTGGTGCCGCATTCACGACGCGTCCGGGATCACGAAATGGGGACTCATCGAAACCGCGCCGGGTACGTGGGAATGGCACGACGATCAAGTGGACATGGCACGACGACACGGACTGTCCATTGTCGGCATGCTCGATAGCGCCCCGCCCTGGCATACCGGGACCAACGAAACCGGATACTTCAGCATCTACCATGCGCCGAAGGATCTGGACCTCTGGCGAAATTACGTCCGCCAAGTCGTCGGCCATTATGCAGGGCGCATCGATGAATGGGAGGTCTGGAACGAACCTTGGGACATGAAAAGGTTCTTCCAGGGCGGTACGCCCAAACGCTACGCCGAGTTGCTGAAGACTGCATATCAGGAGGCCAAGGCCGTCAACCCGGCGTGCATGATTATCGGCGTCGACACCTATCCGCCGTTTTGGGACGCCGCCGTGCTGGCGTCGGGCGCGTATGGGTATTACGACCTGTTGTCGTGGCACCGATACGACTCGAACCTCCAAGGCCGACCCAACGATGGTCCCGCGCGCGTGGCCCAGCGGCTGCATGCCGCGCAGGCATGGTACGGCACACCGAAGCCGACCATCGCCACCGAAGGCGGCATCGACGTAACCATATTCCAAGGCTCGTTCTTCTCCTTCGCAGACCCGGCCATCGTGGGCGACTGGTCCGAAGGAGCCGACCGGTATGCGCGCCTGTTTCTCAGTACTATCGCAGCGGGTCATCGCCGCTTTATCACGTATTCAGTCCACAATCCGCCACGCCACGGCCTGCCCACTCATATGATGTCCGAACCCGGCCCGCTGGCCCGCCCGTTGCACGCTACGCTGGCCGCATTGGCTTCGTTCGTCGAAGGCGCGCATTACCGAGAGCGGCTCGTTCCCGCGCCCGATATCAGCGCGCACGTATTCGATCGGCCCAGCCCGCGCCCGTTCGCGGACGGCCCGAGCGTTGTCGTTGCGTTGATCGCGGACGGAGCGGCGCCGGAACCGTTGCCGAGGCCGTTGCCGCCCGGCATTCGCTGCTACGACCGCTGGGGTAATCCGTCGAATCCGCCTGTGCAAGCCACGCGCGCCATCGCTTATCTCGTCGCCGATACGGCGACTTCCCCCGCGCTGCTCGACGCCCTAAGAAACACGAATTCGGAAACGGGGCCGCAGTCTATCCGCGAATTGCTGCAAGTCACGGCGCGCTCGCTAGCGGGGGGCGATCCGCCCTTGTGGCGTTCGTTCAGCGCCCAAGGTTCGCTGCTGCTCGCCCCCGGGACAAAAGCGGGGGGCGATCCGCCCTTGTGGCATTTCAATGCCCAAGGTTCGCTACGGCTCGGCCCCGGGACAAATGGCCCTGTTGCCGCCACGCGCGCCACATTGCGTACCGGCGAAAGGAAAGTTGACTTGCCAACGCACTCCGCCCCACTCGAGGTCACAGGTCTCTGCGACGACGCGGCTGGACTGTTCCGGATTGGCTCGGCAGAATTCGAAACAGACGGCAAATTGGCGTACTCGGCATTCTTCACCGCAACGCAAGATGGACCTGGCGACTCGTGGCGCTATCTGACCCTCACGCTGATCCCTGCCGACGCCGCTGGTTCGCCCGACGACCGCAAAGCCATCGAAGCCATCGCCGAACGCTGGGCCGCAGGCGTCCGCAAAGGCACGAGCGCGGATTTGCACGGATTGTTCCACGACGGCGCGAAATGCGTGGCGGCATCCACACTCAACGGCGAGTATTTCGTATTCGACGATCCCGAATACCTGATTACGATGCTAAACACGGCCATTATCTTCGGCAAAGCGCCCATCTCGACCATGAAGGTCCAGGAGACCGCCATCGCCAGCGATACCGCCGTCCTGGCAGGCCGGTGGGATATCGCCTCGCTCCCGCTCGGCATCGCGGCCTACAAATTCACCGCGTCCTTCCACCGCACCACCGAAGGCTGGCGTCTCGTCACCTTCTGTATGGGTGTATAGGGGCTTGAACCAAAAAAAGGCAGTAGGATCTCTGGGGATTCGTCGAAAGTGTGGACGGAGTGGACGAGAATAGGATTCACCCAGCGCGCCG
>CAIYET010000066.1 GCA_903925285.1 Candidatus Hydrogenedentota bacterium
CGCGCCCCCAGGCCGCCCAGCAGGGCCATCAATTCCAGCGTAGCTCTTAGCGTCTCCCGGGCTGCCCTTGCGGCGACCCCGTCCTTGAAAGCGCTGGGGCGAAATCCCAGACTAAGCCCGATACCGGACGGCGGCATCAGATAAGGTCGCTCCGCATTCTTCTCGCGTAGCCCATAGCTCATGTACCTGAGCCCGGCGTTAGGCGGCAGATTGTCTTGACTCAACTTGTAGCAAATCTTAGAGGAATGCGCCTTCGGATCGAGCCGGATCAGCACGGCTCCCTGGCATGGGTCGTCACCCGCACCGCCGAATAGGAGGCGCTCTTTGGCGATCGCTTCCGGGGTCCGTTGCGGGTGCAGCGCTCGATACCACCAGCGCAATACGTTCTTGATCGAAGAGGGTCTAATCTCTGCTACGGACTCGTTGTCCGCTCCCCCCAGAAACATAGGAGTGACGACATTGAGGGTCACAGTCAGTTCATCCACGGCATGGCCTCCCCCAACATTTGCTTCTGCCCTTCGCAGGGCTCGCCGGACGACGCGCCCGGAGGCACGGCAGTTTGGGAGGGACAGGCACGGCAAGCGCCTCAGGCACGACCGAACCACCTCCAAACAACGCTAGGCAGGATCGGAAACTGACAGTCAGACGCGGGCACTGATGAAGTGGTAGAACCCCCGAGGTTGTTCTCACCCCGCTGCCGCAACAGCCCCCGGAGCAGACATGTGGGGCAACATTCGCCGTCTCGATGCAGCCACCTCCTTGCGCGACAAGAAGTGTTCTCATCTTTCTTCAGGGGCGCCACCGAAGGAGGATGCAGCCAAACGCAATGTCACAGCCTGCGGGTTTACGAGGGCGACCGGAGCATGTCCGATCCAACGACAGTTGCCTTCGCAGCTTCTCAGACAGCGGCGCTGGTTCCACTTCACCCGCTGCATGTCCTACTCATCGGCCGCCTTCTCGGTCCGCAGGTGGAGCACCGCTCTGGCGGGTATCGTGCCCTTCACTGAAGGCCGCGTCTTGCCCCGCGCCCCATGCCTCGCCGTATCCGGTGCCAGGCAATCATGCCGCCCGCCGATCGTTGGCCCTTTCTTGTTCGCACGGCTCTCGTATCGGTCGTGGTAGCGCTGCGGTGCCTGGGCGTGTTCCCCGCGCATCGCGCTTGGAGACCGCGACGATCAGTAAGCGAAACACATCGGCGTAAGAGGATTCCACGCGGCGTTGGAGGAAGCATGATTTGCCTCGATATGCGCCACGCCGCACCACCGCTGACAGAGGGGGCAACCACGCCATGAAGTACTTCACTCTCGAATACAACATGTCCAACATGTCCACGATGCGCTGCTTCGGCAGGCGGTACGGCACCGAGGAACGCCGTCACTTGATGGGCGGGCTCGCCCTGCAGATCATTCGCCAACTTGAACTGCGGTTCCCCACGTGGACGTTTCGGACGGTCCCTTACTCAACCGAGAGGGACCGCTACTACGCGCTTGGACCCTCTTCGGCAGATGGGTGGGCACGGGAACCCATCGAGAGGCTCATCGACGAAATCGCACCTCTGATCTACAGGCACCTAATCGAGTATCCCGAGGTGATCGACCAACTCGACGACCGGGAGTTGGCGCTGCTTCATCAGACCAGCCGGTTCCCGGTCCACGATCAGACCGCACCAGACATCTTCCGGACACTGGTCATGGCCGCACAGCGTGTGCTGCCGCTAAATGACGTTGCTATGTCCGCGTCAATCTGGCCTGGGGTGAAAGACGGAAGCGTCATCATCTCCCACTACACGCGGCCCGATCTTCGAACGAGTGCACACCTGTGTCTGGGTACTGTCGACCTGGACTGCGCTACTCTCATCCACGAGATCGCGCACGTGCTTACGATGGAAGCCTGTGGCTCTCACCCTGAGCATGATGACGCCTTCATTGATCATCTGAAACGTCTCCTTGCCGCCCTCGATGACGACAGCATGCATCGTCTGCAGGACCCGGTTGCCCGTCAAGTCGAGGAAGCAGATTTGGGTATGCAGAACGGTGTCGAGTTCTTCCTCTGGTGTGGTGATGAGGACTTTGACCTGGAACTAGCCGTCCAGCCATACGAGGACCTCAATGAGCGCATGGCGTGGAGCTATGAACGCATGCGGGCTTCCCTCCCCCGACGAGTGCAGTTCGCGACGGTGTGGTTCGACGGGGACTTCGTTGGCGTTGCGGGCTTGCCGAAGGTGTTCGGACCTGATCCAATCATGCAGGGGCTAATGGACGGGACGATCGTGGTTGAACCGGCGTCTGACGTGTCGGCAGTTAGTACCACAGGCCGACGCGCCGAGGAGGCGCACCCGTCGGCCGGAGAACGATACCGAGAGCGAGATTGACCTGAGGACCAGTGAGGCAACATACAAGCCCGGGAAAACACGGCTGGAGACAAGCGAGATGGGCATCAGTACGTGGTTCTGCCGTTGTGGCAAGATTAACAAGGCTACCAGCACAAAATGCGAGTCGTGCAGTCTCGTCCGAATGCACGGCGAACGCAAAGACAAGGACCTGTCGTCGATCTTCAAGCCGCCGCCGAAGCGGTAGGCACGCCAATCTGTGGTTCGGCGAACATCACTGATATTGAAGGGGTTTCGGACTATGGCCAAAGGCAATAAGTGCCCGGACTGTGGACACCCGATGTATGCGGAGCGAGAAGACCACCAGCCGATGGGGACCTGGATGCACTACAAGTTCCGCTCTGGCACGTGTAAGTGTACTGAGAAAATGTTCGAGGCCAAGAGGTAGACTGCCCCGCTGTTGTAGGTGCACCTGGCAACAGCGGCCTCCCGGCAGCCGCACAGCGCTCGCCTCGCTGTGAGGGGCGCACGGAGGGGAGCTCCCTTCGAAAGAAGGACGTACGCGGTCTTCTGAATTCAGAAAGGTGCCTCCAGAACGGGCGGTGAATACGCAGGCCATGGCAAACCTCTTTCTGAAGTCTAGTCTGAAGACAGTCGCAAGAGATCTAGCGAAGCACCACCTCAATAAGGAAGTGGAGAGATTCCTGTTTGTCTTGACCGCGTCCGAAACAGAGGAGGGGAGTGAGTGGTGGTTGCAGCTTGAGCGCGACTCCATGACCGAGTTGGGCTATGAACTCGAGGACTACACCGTTACAGGCAAACAGAAAGAAGAGGTTGCTAGGAAACTCGATGAGGTTGATGGCGTCGTAATGGCGGGAGGAAATACCTTCTTCCTATTGCAGGAGATTCAGCTTTCGGCAAGCGCCGAGTTGCTTAGGCAGTTCGTCAAGAACGGTGGAGTGTATATTGGTTCGTCTGCTGGCTCGATTGTCGCCGGACCCGATATTTACCCCGTAAAATGCCTCGACGTAGTCGAGAAAGCACCCAGAATTGCGGGCTATGAAGGTCTTGCGCTTGTCGACTTTGTCGCTTTCTGCCACTGGGGTTCGGACTACTTTCGGGATGCGTATCTGAGAGAGCGTATGTATGATAACTACAACCTCGATCACAAGATAATACTATTGACCGATAACCAATATATGGTTGTTGAGAAACAGTACTATCGCGTCGTGGATGTCGAGAAGGACCGATAGATTCCCTGACTGAGGTAGTTGGCGCGGTGCCGTTTCACTCTCAATTCCCCGGCGCTGGCTTCACCCGGTGTCATTTCTGCCTCTCTCACCCCCTTGCCGATGCCTCGCCCTCCCCGGTGTCGGGCCATCGTGCCGTCCGCCCACGTTCGGCCCCTTCTTGTCAATTCGGCTTTCGAAGCGTTCGTGGTAGCGCTGTGGCGCTTGCGCGTACTCTTCCCTGATGCGCTGCCAGATGCGGGCGGAGATCTCGTCAACAGTCGGCCTGCCCCCGCGTCTGCTTTCCATGATGGCCTCCTGGCAGTTCCACATGTCTCACTTTCTCCCCCGACTCGTTTGCCTGTCCGCGGCTCAC
>CAIYET010000067.1 GCA_903925285.1 Candidatus Hydrogenedentota bacterium
CGAAGGCGGGAATCAATCCCGCCCTACTGACAAATGGGACTTCGCGTCAGTCGTCGCCGCCGATATCCAGATCGAAGTCATCATCCAGCCGCGCGATCCGTTCGATGCCGCGCGCATGTCCCGTTGATTCGTCTACATCAACCACCACGCCGCAGAGCCGCGCAGGCCCCTTGGCTACCTTGAACTCCGAAGGCATGCCCGTCAGGAACTTGCCGATGGCCCGCTCGCGTTCGACGCCGATTACCGAGTCCACCGGTCCCGTCATGCCCAAGTCCGTAATATACGCCATACCGCCCGGCAAAATCCGCTCGTCGGCGGTCTGCACGTGCGTATGCGTGCCGAGTACCGCGCTGCAACGACCATCGAGATACCAGCCGAGCGCCACTTTCTCGGAGGTGGCTTCCGCGTGAAAATCCACGATGATCACCTTCGCACGCTCGCGCAGCCGTTCCAGTTCCTCGCGCGCCGTTGTGAACGGACATGCAAACGCTTCCATGAAAACGCGTCCGATGACGCTTACCACGGCCACCGGAACGCCCGCGACATCGAGTACGAACGACCCTTGGCCCGGTACGCCCGGCGGGTAGTTCAACGGACGCGCCACGTTCGGATAACGGCGGCGCAACGCGTCTGCGAGTTCCTTCTTGCGCCACGTGTGGTTGCCCAGCGTCATGCCATGCACACCGGACCGAACCAATTCGTCCAAGACCGACGCCGTCGCGCCCAATCCGCCTGCGGCGTTTTCAGCGTTGCCCAGCACCAAGTCCAAACCGAACTCGATTTTCAGACCCGGCAACAACCGGCTGACGGATCGTCGCCCGCGTCGCCCGACGATATCTCCGATAAACAGAATTTTCATGCATGCCTTACACAGGAGAAAGGGGCCGCTTTTCAAGGATGAAGGATGAAGGATGAAAAGGAACACAATCTCGTTCCCCACTCACCACGCACTTCATCACCCTTGATTCATCCTTCATCCTTCATCCTTCATCTTTGCTTGCGTTTACTTTGCCGTGTCCACTGCGCGTGTCTCGCGGACTACCGTAACCTTGATCTGGCCGGGATAAACCATTTCCGCTTCCACCTTGCGGGCAACGTCGCGGGCCAATTGCATCGCTTCGGCGTCGCCGACTTTATCGGGATACACGACTACGCGTACCTCGCGGCCCGCCTGGATCGCGTAGGACTTCTCGACGCCGTGGAATCCGTCGGCTATCGCTTCGAGCTGTTCGAGGCGTTTGATATACGTCTCGACGGTCTCGCGCCGTGCGCCGGGCCGTGCCGCCGACAATGCATCGGCCGCCTGAACTAGGACGCCGATGATGTCGTCCTGCGGCATCTCGCCATGGTGCGCGCCGATGGCGTTCACGATCACTGTGTTCTCGCCGTGACGCTTGGCCACATCGTGGCCGATGGCGGCGTGCGAACCTTCGACTTCATGGTTGATCGCTTTGCCGATATCGTGGATTAGGCCGGCGCGCTTGGCCATCTGGACGTTCACGCCCAGTTCTGCGGCCATGATACCTGCAAGATGGCAGACTTCCTTTGAATGTTTGAGAACGTTCTGACCGTACGAGGTGCGGTAATGCAGGCGGCCTATGAGCTTGCTGATTTCCGGATGCAGGCCGTGGACGTCTACTTCGAGGCAGGTCTGCTCGCCCATTTCCTTGATCGAGCGCTGGATCTCCTCGGTGACTTTCGCGACCGTTTCCTCGATGCGCGCGGGGTGGATCCGCCCATCCTGGATCAGGCGTTCGAGCGTGATCCGCGCCACTTCGCGACGGACTGGGTCGAACCCCGAAAGGACGACCGCTTCGGGCGTATCGTCGATAATGACGTTGATGCCTGTGGCGCTTTCGAGCGCACGGATGTTGCGCCCCTCGCGGCCGATGATCCGGCCTTTCATTTCCTCGCTCGGCAACGGGATGACCGACACGGTCGTCTCGGCGACATGGTCCGCCGAGCAACGTTGAATCGCTTCGCCGATGATCCAGCGTGCCTTCTTATCGGAATTTTCGACCAGTTCGTCTTCGACGCGTTTCAACCGCATCGAGGAGTCGCGCTTGACCTCGGTCTCGAGTTGCGTGTACAGGGCCTTGCGGGCTTGGTCGGCCGTCATGCCCGAAATTTCTTCGAGTTTTCGCGTCTGGTCGCCGATGACGGCGTCGATGCGCAGACTTTCCTTGCTTAGCGCTTTCTCGCGATCCGTGATTTCGCGTTCCTTGGCGCTGAGATCGTTGGCTTTGCAGTCGAGGGTATCGACGCGTTTGTCCACCGTTTCTTCTTTGGTAAGAATACGTTTTTCGAGGGCGACGAGTTCTTTGCGCATTTCGCGCGCGTCGCGTTCGGCTTGCTCGCGCATTTCAACTGCCTGCGCCTTGATGCTTGTATTGGCTTCTTTCGTAGTCGCAGCGGCTTCGCGCTCGGCGTTGGACAAGAGTTGAGCGGCTTCCCGGCGCGCTTTTCCCACCAGGCCGTTTCCGACCAATTGGGCGCCGATAATCGCCAATAGCACACCGAGGGCAACGCCGACCGCGATCCATACCGGGATCAACAGCGACATGCTCTAAACCTCCATTCCTTTAGCGGAGTTACAATTACACACCCCTGCCGCGTGGATGGTGGCTTTCAGAAAACCGGTATCGAATTATCCCTCGCAGGCCAGCGCAACCTCTTGAGCGATATGTCTTTGTCGCGTACGGACTATCGCAACCGCGATGTATAGCGAAACGCCTGAACGGCGATGGCAAGCCATCGAAACCGACTCCTTATGCCTTCCACGCAATCATGGGCAAACTAATTACCAACGGCGGCATTATATGTGGATACAACACCGAAGTCAACGAAATCAACGGAAAAAGATTTTGCCCGGACCGAATGTGTACCGGAGGGCGGCGACTGTTCGAATCGGGGCCTGCGTCTGGTTTGTGGGTTGTATTGTGCGACGGCGCGTTGATCCCAGTACTTTTCCATATGGTTGGACAGGACGACGGAGCGTAAGGCGATTGTGTCGTTTGTGCCTTGGATGCTCCATTCCATATCGGATTGCTTGAGGCGGCTTCGACATTTCCATCCTGGAGCTAGTTGGTTCAGTCATCGAACAGGTGGCCTATGTGGTAAGTAGTCGATGATGAATTGCGTCTGTGCGATGTGGGCACGTTACGCTTTCTGCCTACAGTCTACAGCCTCATGAATAGCCGTGGGCGGTAAGCACGGATACAAATGCACGCCGGACGGGGGAACAGTTGACAATATTGTTGACAAATGTGGAATATGGGAGTAATATTTCGTTGTTGAATGGTGCGGGTATTCCGTGCAGCGTGCCATTGGGAAAAAGCACGCATGTTTTGGGTCTGTAGAAGGGTTAGGCTGACCGGAAGATATGGAGACGCGGCGCAGGAGTGCGGCGGAAGTTCGCGAGAGCTTGGCGCTGAATGTGGCCGAGGCCCGTGCCCGGCTTGGGGAAACGCGTTTCCGGCTGCTGAAGCAGTGGGTCGGGGATGTCAATGGCGCTTATGAAGCGGCGATTGCACCGTATGTGAATGACCGCACGCGTTTGCTGGACGCGGGGTGCAGCCGGGGCGACCCGGATATTCCGTCGGTGCAACGGGCTGGCTTTTCGGTTGGTTGCGATGTGGATATTGCGGGATTGCGCGGCAATATGCTGGTGTGCGAGCGCGTGCAGTCGCCTTTGGACGTGTTGCCGTTTGGCGACAATGTGTTCGATGTGATTATCTGCAAGTTTGTGGTGGAACATTTGAAGACGCCGGAGCGGACCTTTGGTGAATTCGCGCGGATCCTGAAACCGGGCGGGGTGGCGGTGATCCTTACGCCGAACGCTTTGAGTTTTTTCACGATGATCTCGCAGGCCATTCCATACCGGCTCAAGGCCGTCATGAAGAAACACATGTTCGGCGGTTACGAGGAGGATACGTTTCCGACATGGTACTATGCGAACCGGCGCGGGCAATTGGATGGTCTCATGCATGCGTCGGGCTTGCGAACGGTACGTCTGGAGTTGTTGTCCGGCATGTGGATCTTTTTCATTTTCAGCAAGCCGCTGGCGCTTTTGGTGCGTTTTTTCGAGCGCATTCAACTGAGGACGCCGGGGTTGCGCAACTTTAGCACGTACCTGATGGGCGTGTGGCAAAAGGCTTGAGGCTTAAAGGAACGCGGATGGATTGGCAGGGACGTAAGGTACTGGTGACGGGTGGCGGCGGGTTTATTGCGAGTCACTTGACGGAACGGTTGTTGGGTCTTGGCGCTCGTGTCCGTGTGAGCGTCCATGGCGATGAACAGTACCGTCCGGGCTTCCTGGCGACGGCGCGCGCGCGGTGGCCGGAAGGGCTCGAGGTCCGTGGCGGGAATATTCGCGACGCGGCGTTCGTGCGTGGGTGCGTGGGCGGAATGGATACGGTATTCCATCTCGCGGCCATAACCAGCGTTGCGTATTCGTATACGCATCCTGAGGAAACGATGGCGACGAATGTCATGGGGACGTTGAACGTGTGCGAGGCGGCCCGCGAGTCCGTGGTGCGGCGGATGATTTACACGTCGTCGGCGGGGGTTTATGGCGATGCTGAAGGGGGGGCGCCGATTGCGGAGACGCATCCGGTGCGTGGCTGCAATCCGTACACGGCGGGTAAGTTGGGCGGTGATTTCGTTGCAGAGACTTATTACCGTTCGTACGATGTGCCGGTGGCGACGGTGCGGCTGTTTAATGCGTACGGTCCCCGAATGGGGCGCTATCTGATTATGCCCACGATTATCCAGCAGGCGCTGAACAATCCGGTGATCAAGCTGGGCGACCTGACGCCGACGCGGAATTTCACGTACGTGGAAGACATCGTAACGGGGTTTGTGCGGATGGCGGAGGTGGACGCGGCGGTGGGGGAGGTGGTTCATTTTGGGTCGCCGACGACGGTTTCGATGGGCGATTTGGCGCGAAAGATCTTCGCGATCATGGGCAAGGACATTCGTATCGAAACGGATGCCTCGCGGTTGCGTCCCGGAAAGAGCGAAATTCGGCAGGTGATTGCCGATTGTTCAAAGGCGCGGATTTTGCTAAAGTGGGAACCGCGGATAGCGCTCGAAGAAGGCTTGGCGCGGACTATCGAATGGATTGCCGCAGGCGGATACGAAAAGAAGGATGAAGGATGAAGGATGAAGGATGAAATGAAGTCTAATCTGTTCGTTGTGCTCGATTCGAGCACAAGGTCCACCGCGTGGGCGAAGTGGACATGGCGGAGCGGTTCACACATTCCGCTGTCTTCAATTCATCCTTCATCTCAGAGGTGCAAGGCCTCCGCGCCTCGGTTCGTCCTTCATCCTTCGAGGAAGCGGTAGCGCCATGGTAGGAACAAGCAAATATCAAGGCGTTATTCTAGCGGCGGGTCATGGTTCGCGGATGGGTCCGTTTGGCAAGATGTTTCCGAAGCCGATCGTGCCGATCTGCAATAAGCCTTTGTTGGCGTATCAGATGGAATACATGTGCCAGCTTGGTATTGAAGATGTCCTGATCGTGATCGGCCACCTCGGCTATCGCATCTCGCAGATTCTGGGGGATGGCTCTCAATTCGGTGTGAAGATTCGCTATGTCGAGCAGGAGCAGCGGCTGGGTATCGCGCATGCCGTCGGCCAGCTCGAACCGTATGTCAAGCGACCGTTCATGTTGTTTCTCGGGGACATTTTTTTTGAGTTGCCGGACTTGCTCGATATGGTGAACGAGATGGAGCAGCATGGGGCAAGTGCCGTGCTGGCCGTGAAGGAAGAGACGGATCCGGAAGCGGTTAAGCGCAACTTCGCGGTGATTCAGCGTGAGGATGGTTCGGTGCGGCGTGTGATCGAGAAGCCGCGCCATCTGCCTAACATGCTTAAGGGTTGCGGGTTGTACCTTTTCGACTTGCCGATATTCGATGCGATCCGGCGGACGCCGCGTACGGCGATGCGCGACGAATATGAGTTGACGGATTCGATTCAGATCCTCATCGACTATGACTACCCTGTGCGGGTTTCGCCGGTGGTCGAGTGGGATATCAATGTTACGTTCATCGGCGATTTGATTCGTTGTTCGATGCATGTGCTGGCGAAGACGGGTAAACGTTCGATGGTGGGCGCGCGGTGCCGGCTGGCGGAGGGCGTGGAATTGCTGGACACCGTATTGGGCGACGACGTGACTGTGGCAAGGCCGGTCCGCCTGGAACGGTGCGTTGTATTGTCTGGGGTTGACTTATGCGGGGAAGAGAGTTATTCTGATTGTGTAATAACACGGGAAGGAGTGCTACGCGCATTCCAGGAGGCATGACTGTGCGGCGGGAGACGTGTGGCGGGAGCATGTGGTTGCTCGCGACGGGACTGGTGTTGGCCGGTCTCGCGGCGTGGAGCGACGTGCCGCGTCAGCATGGGATGGACTTGGACGAACGCAATCGCCTGGAAGTCGAACAGATGGGCGGTGCGCTGACTATATCGCTGATCACACGTGACCGTATCGCACCGAACATGCCTGCGATTGTCGACGGACAAGAAGTCCAACGCGTGAGCAATCGCGTGGAACTGGCCAAGGTGCGATCGGAAGTGCTCAGGCCCGCCGCGCCGAATTACTTGAGCAATCCCGGTGACCTTTACAGGATTACGGTGGATGGCGTATGCTTCACTCCGCCGTACCACAGCAGACGGGACGTCAAGGCGGAAGATGTCTTGACGTACTTGTATAGCGAGTTTGTGAAGATACAGGGACGACTCGATGGCGTGCGCCGCGATGCGATGCGTACCGCTGCGGGAGTCTCGATGTCCGTTTTGAACAAGGCCGGATATCTTCCGGGCGACGTTGCGATGTCCGTGAAGAAAAGCAAGGCCGGGCAGGCGCGCTTTGGCGGAGAGAAGTTGGCGAAGCGAAAGACTTCCGTGCCGGCGACAGGCTGGCGGACGCCGAAGGCGGAACTAGGGCAACCGGACATGCCGGGCGCGCTGGCGCCGCTAGGCAATGAGAAGGGAACCGAACGGAAATGAAGAGTGGACGGGCAAGCGCGTTCAACTATCATACTGCGCGGCGTAGTATGAGAATTTCCGGTTTGGGCTAATAGTGGAAGGGGACGAAGGACACATGGTTCGCTATCTACAATGCAGTCGTGACCCCGTAAAGAAGGCTGGTAAACGCTCCGCTTGGGCACGCGTGAGCTTCTTTGCGGCGGCTTTGGCGCTGGGACTATGGGCCTTTGGCGCCGTGGCGGCGGAGAAGACCGATTCCCACGAGAAGGCTGAGTCGGCGAAGGCCAAGAGCGACGGGATCATCTTACTCGATCCGCAGACGGGCAAGGAAACGTCCATCACGGCCGAGGAAGTCGCGAAGTTGGGCGGCGAGAAACCGCCGTATTTACTGCAGGTCGGCGATGGCGTCGGGGTGTCTTTCCGCATCGCGACTTTGCGTGAGAATCAGCCGCAATGGGACTACAAACTCGAAATTGGGGATCAGATGGAGGTGCGCCTGTCCGCAGACATGCGTAATGATCGCGAGTACTTGATCGATGCGGGCGATGTGATTGACATCGGCTTTCTGGACAACTGGGAACTGAGCGTCACGCGGACGGTTCGTTCGGATGGCCGGATCACCGCGCCGGAAATCGGCGATGTGGAGGCGGCCGGCAAGACCCCTTCGCAACTCCGCGATGCGTTGAAGGGGCTTTTCGACAAGACGGGCATTCTTCAGGGCGAGCCGCGGATAACAGTCAACGTCAATTTCACGAACCTGGACCGTTTCGAGAACATGAGTCGGCAGGTGGCCGTTCGCGCGGACGGTGCGATACGACTGCCCGGTTTCGGTGCGGATGTGCGCGTGGGGGGACTGACGGTTGGCCAGGCGTGCGACGCGCTCAAGACGGAAGCCTCCAAAGTTTTGCGCAATCCGCCGGTGGTAAGTATCAACGTGACGCCCGCGATCAATCAGACGTTGGCCGAGATGCGTGGCGTGGCCACGGTTCAGCCCGACGGCAAGATTTCCATACCGAGTTTGGGGCCGATCCAGGCGGCTGGCTACGATGTCGAGGAGTTGAAACTCGAACTGACCAAGGCGTCGGCAGGCCTGTGTTTCAACCCAATCGAACCCATAGCGACCCTGGCTCGGGCGACTGGCTCGCGGTTCTATGTGGGCGGCGAGGTCCGCATGCCCGGCGTTTATCCGCTCGATGCCAGTCCGACCGTTTTGCAGGCGTTGCTCATCGCGCAAGGTCTGACGAAGGAAGCGCGCATGAAGAGCGTCGTCGTGATGCGGCGTAATCCGCAAGGCGGCAAGCCGTTCCTGCTCAAGACCAACCTCAGAAAGGCCGTGTCGAAGGGATATACCCAGAACGACTTTCAATTGCGTTCCTTCGATATCGTGTTCGTGCCGATCAAGAACATCGTAGCTGTGGACCGCTTTGTGGACGAGTACATCAATCAGGTTGTGCCGTTCGACAACAGCCTTGGCATCAATGCCAATTACTTTATGAACACACAGAAGAGCATTACGAAGAGCACCGTGGATTCGACGAGCCGCAATTTCAACTTCAACACCGGTTTCTCGGGGACTAACGATGTCTTTACCCCGACGACCACGATAACGAAATAGGAATAGGGAATTTGGTTCGGACTTGGCGAAAGCGTGTGCCCGGTTCTTAGGACGAAGGAGATAACGGGGTCCAATGAAGCAACGTCAGATATTCCTACGCGATATCCTGGCCATCCTGTTCAAACGGAAGTTCCTGATCGTGGCCTTCGCGATTCTGGTCTTCGCGGTCGTGTTCGTGGGCAACTATGTCTGGCCCCCGACGTACGAGTCGACTGCGCGCCTTCGCCTGACGCGCGGACGCGAGGTCTACCAGACCGATCCGTCCGTGATGAAGAGTCAGGAAAACATCGCGATGATCCAGATGGGCACGCAGGACGTCAACTCCGAGATCGACGCGATCCGCAGCCGCGA
>CAIYET010000068.1 GCA_903925285.1 Candidatus Hydrogenedentota bacterium
CATTGCACCAAAGTCCATCTCCGTCTGCGGTCGGGCTACGCCCTCCCTACGTCGGAGATGGACAAAAACCAAACCCAAATGTAACATCAACCCAAGCTTCGGACTAACGCATGCACTGGCTCAACAAAAGTGGTCTGGTCACTACAGTCAATAACGACACAACCGCCTTGCCCCCGCTGCTCGCACATAGTGGCGCGACAGCAGTCATGGTCGATGCTACAATGGCGACCATGACCACCGCTACGCGCGTCCAAACCATTCCGTTCGCCACTCAGGATTACACATCGGTGCAGCATGGCGATGAACGAATCGATATGTACGTAACCGAACCAGCCACAGGGGTGCGAGGCACAACTGGATTGTTGCTGCTGGTCCACGGCTGGGGCACGGATGGCTCCAGCGATTACGTTGGTGAAAGCGAACAACTCGCCGATACCTTTGATCTGGTGGTGACGCGAGTCGAGTTTCGTCACAGCGGCCGCGAGGCTCGCCATCCGTTGCCGGACCGGACCTTTGACGTGCCGTATGATCTTTCCAAACTGCAAACCATCGACTGCCTGCGGGCGGCGTATGCGACGTTGCGACGCTATCCGCAACTGGATCGCACCCGAGTGATTTACTGGGGTGCATCCCAAGGTGCCTACCTAGGAGCACAAAGTTTGATTTTTGCACCGCACCTCTGGGCATATGCGGTGTTTGTTTGCGGGATTTATCAACCGCTGTCGGGTGCGGACGCCCAAGCACGGGGGTTCAGCATGGACTTGCGCGCGAAACCCGGCATCGGCTTCGTCGAGTGCGCGCTTGGCACTGGAGGAAGCTTCCCGCCGGCGGAGGAGGATATCCGTAACCCCTACCGCAATGCTGCGTTGTTACCGGCGGAGGTCCCGGTAGCGCTCATCCACGGTACGAATGATGAATTGGCTGACATCCGTCATTCGGTGATGCTCTATGCTCGGCTGCAAGGACTGAGGCGTGCGGTGCAATTTTACGCCATTGAAAACGGAGATCACTGGATGCGCGGAGCGACGCACAAGGACGAAGAATCCGCATACCAAGCAGTGCTGAAGCACTGCGGCGACACCCTCCTGACCGTGCGACGCCCCGGCGCGTCGCTGTTACCATCTGCGCCGGTACACATCCCGGTGCGTGGCGGTACATTCGTTGTGACATATACCGCAGAGGGGCCAACGTTAGCTTGGCAGTTATGCATGAAACCTTTGTAGTGCAAGAGCAGAAGTTGGTGGACCCGCTCGGACTTGAACCGCGAACCCGCTGATTAAGAGAGGGCCCGGAAGTGATTCAGCAAGGCTCTGCGCGAGTCTTTAGATCTTCGCTAATGCCAAAGCGGATAATATTTTACGCCGCTTTGATGCTAGGTGAATCGTGGTGAAACACAGTGGCATTACTGAGACCCGTGTGACTAGCCTGAATATATAGCCTGGGGAATTACCTCGACAGCATTGGCGGTCACGCTGAGGCGTATCCGCCGTGCTTGCGCTAAAAGATGGTCGGGGCGCAAGTCACCATAGGTTGCGGCAATGATACTTGGCCCAGTCTTATCGCCGATCAACATTGCAATCTCTGCATCTGTCAAACCGCTCTGGCACGCCTGCGTGACGAAATACGACCGCAACCCGTGTGGAGTGGTATGCCCTTTCGTCGCCCCCCTCTTTTTCTGCCTTCTTGTTTAACGCCTTAATTACTGCTGTAATTCTGTGGCGGATAGCAGACTGATCACGGGATATGTCGGGATTGAACGACG
>CAIYET010000069.1 GCA_903925285.1 Candidatus Hydrogenedentota bacterium
CAGAACAGCGAGTCCGGCGACATGAACGCTTTCGCATCGAACGCGGAAACCAGCTTCACGCTGTCGGGCAACTGCGCCGTCGCGGAAAACGATGCAACGGCCGCAAGACAACACATCCAAACGCCAGGGGAAGCAGTGTTCATGATCTACTCCTTGCGCTTCGAGGCTGTATGAATTATGAATTAGGAATGGATATAGCCGGGGGTTGTTTGCCGTTCCTAATTCCTAATTCCTAATTACAACGCTCCAAAGATACCCGCGACGCGTCCTCGTAACGCCTTGTCCTCGTCCGTGACCGTCAACAGCCATAACCCGTTCTTTGCCGGCGTACAAGGTTTGTTCTTCGGTTTCGCCGCGCCGAGTTGTTCGCTTAAGTTCCACGATTCGACGATAACCGAACCGGCGTCGGGTTTTTCGTTTTCAAACGCTGTCGCGATCCGGCCTCTGTCGTCGAACTCGTACAGTTGGACAATTGCACCGTTGACGGTCATGGACATCTGGCTAATGGCCCTGTTCATCGGCTGCTCGAATTTTGTGATGTCGCCGACGCTCAGGCCGCTCATGCGAAACGCCTGAATCACGCGTTCCGGCGTCACAGGTTTCGGAAGCAGCTTCAGTAGAAAGGGCGACGCGAGCAACAACACCGCGCCAAGTACGATTATCTTCTTCATTGGAAAGGCTCCTCGTATGTCGAACCAACCACCTGCATAATAGCGCGAGCGCAAACGCAAAACCAGATCTTGGGGGAAGGATGAAGGATGATATTGCGAACGGCATGGAGAGCGACAGGTTCAGGGGGTAGGGCGCGATGGCGTCTTTGTCCGGGAACGGATCAACTGGTTTACAACGGTTGATACGTCGAGATGCTTGCGCTCGGCTATCTTCTCGACAATGGCGCGATTGTCTTTGTCCAGATACACAGGGATGTTGAAGGTTGCACCGGGCGCGTAGAACCGGCCTCGTTCGGCCTTCGAGAAGTCGTATTCTTTCTTCATTTGGCTATCCCGGCGCTTCTACTTTTCTTCCGTCTTCCTTCTATCCGTTGCTCGCCGAAAACGCGGTTGGCCAGTCGCCGTGTTGTCCGATGACTTCGCCTATGTCTTGCATGAGACGGATAGTCTCACTCGAAGTTACTACGACCTCTGCCGTTCCTGCCGAAGGCCGACGTAGGTGGAACTTACAAACACTTGATAACGTTTGTTCATCTCTCGCGCATCCTATCACTTTCACAGACGATGCGCAAAGCCACAATCCGCACGTAAGGAATCTGTACGAAGGCACAAGATCAACAAAAACGACCCTCACGCGCCCAACGTTTCTTAATTCCTAATTCCCAATTTGACCCTTCGAGAAAAGCGTCGTAAACTAGGGTGTGTCGAATTAGCGATAGGAGAACAACGCGTATGTTGGAGACAAAGAAGTTCCGCGTGGGGATCATCGGGGTGGGCGCCATTGCGCAGGCGTGCCATCTGCCGGGGTATCTCAAAGATGAACGCGTGCAACTGGTCGCGTTTGCGGATCCCGAACCTGAGCGCCACAAAGAAATGGCGCTGACGTTCGGCGAGATGCGCGGTTACGCACATTACCGCGACATGCTCGCAAAAGAGAAGCTCGATGTCGTCAGCGTCTGCACGCCAAACAAATACCACGCCGAAGCGGTCATCGCCGCGTTGGAAGCGAAGTGCCATGTCTTATGCGAGAAACCTATCGCCACAACGTTGAAAGAGGCCGATCTGATGATCGCGGCCGCCAAGAAGGCACGGCGCAAGCTCATGGTCGGCTACACGCACCGCCTTTTCAACGGGCCGAAAAAATGCAAGGAACTGCTCGACGAAAAAGTGCTCGGCAAGCCCTTCATGATCCGCGTGCGTTTCGCACATGGCGGGCCGTTTCCGGGATGGGCGAAGAGCGATTGGTTTTACAAAAAGGACTTGGCCGCCGGCGGCGCGATGCTCGACATGGGTATTCACGCGATCGACCTGTGTCTCTGGTTGTTCGGACCGATTGTCGCCCTGAGCGCGAAAGCCCTCACGTTGATCAAGAAGATCGAGGTGGACGACAACGCGCTACTATTGCTCGAATTCAAGAGCGGCGCGCTGGGATACATCGAGGTCGGCTGGACAAGCCGCCCCGGCTTCAGCGGAATCGAGATCTACGGCACCGAAGGTTCGATCATCTGCGACTATACCCGCGGCGTATATCTTGTCGGCGGCAAGGCGGCTGCGGGGCGCGACGGACGAAACGACTGGAAAACGCTCGACAAGTCCCCGACGGAAGGCGGCTGGTCCACCGAGATTGGCTACTGGCTGGACATCGTATCGGGCACTGAAAAACTCACCATGGACGGAAAGGCCGGCCGCGAAGCGCTCGAGGTCGCCCTGGCCGCGTACAAGTCGAGTCAGACCGCCAAACGCGTCGCAATCGGTTGACTCTGCAACCTTTGGCGCACCGTGGGTATTGTGTAACTGTCAAGTGTTGAGTGGCGCCGGGAAAAGGACACGTACTTCAGTGGGCTGAAGGATAAAGGATGAAGGATGAAGGATGAAAAACGAAGCGCACTGGTAGGTTCATCCTTGACTCTAGGCCTCAGCGGCTCCCTCTGCATATTCATGTTTGTCATCGCCTGTCTTTCGGGCACTGCGATGGCGCAACGCGAACCCAAGGCCTTCCGTACTATCAACACCGATCAATACGAAGTCGCGGTCCATAAGAACGGCCTCGTCGACATTCGCGTAAATACACTCGAAGCCTATGTCACCGGCATCTACCCAATGGTTTGGTTCGAGGGCGAGCCGGCGCCGAAAGCCCTTCCCGTCGATGGGCGCTGGAGCAATCGCGTCCCCGTGAACAATCGCCTCGGCGAAGGCCAGGGCTTGTGGTTCAAGAAAGGCACCCTCGACTGGCTAATCCAAACGTACCCATCGAAACCCTACATGACTGTTCAGGTCGCCTTCGAAAACACCACAAAGAAGCCCGTTACGATCAAGGCCCTCATTCCATGGGCCGTCGGCGATCCGAAAAAAGGCTCGCTCACACTCGGACCGGGTTCGGGGCAATCGGTCATTCTCGAAAACGGCCGCCAGTTCGGGATGAACGACGAAGTCCCCGAAGTCGTCGTCGGAAAGACGCAAAGCGTGGGAAACTGCGCCGCATTCAATCCTCGAACCGGATTCTCGCTCATCGCCGGATTCTTGACCATGCAACATGGTTACGGCCAAGTACGGCTCGAACTCGATGACCTTGCAGCGAAATCCACAATGCGCGCCGATTGTATCTTCGACCCGCCGGTGCAAGTGCCGCCGGGCAAACGCCTCGAATCGGAGATATTCTACGTTGCCTTTACGGAACGCGATCCCTTCGACGGACTGGAACGTTTCGGGCAAGCGATGGGCGCGATCAACGAAATCCACCCGCAACAGCGCTGGCTGCCCCACGGATGGGACTCGTGGAACACGGCCATCAAAACCGACATCAACGAGCCGCGCCTGCTCTCTGCGCTTGACGCGTTCGACCGCGACCTTAAACGGTACGGCTGGACGCATTTCGCCATCGACGACGGATGGGAACAGGCCACGGGCACGTGGGAACCCGATCCTGCGAAGTTCCCGCACGGAATGAAATGGTTCGCCGACCAAATCCACGCCCGCAAGATGACTGCCGGGATCTGGCTCGACCCGTTTACCGCGCAACTGGACAGCGCCGTGGCGCGCGAGCATCCCGATTGGCTGCGGCAACCCGCCGAGGCGTATCGCTCGATGATGCCGGAGAACCAGCGCATCATCGACGTCACGGTGCCCGAAGCCTACGCATGGGTCCGCGACCTTGCCGCACGCGTCAGCAATGACTGGGGATTCGATGCGTTGCAAGAAGCCGATTTCGTTTACCGGTTGCTGTACGCCGACCATTACGCGGCCACCGGCCTCACGCGGGTCGACGTGTTCCGCATGGGTTTGCGGGCCCTTCGCGAAGGGCTTGGCGACGACGGATTCATCACGACGTTCGGCCCGCTCGAGGCGGCGGCCCCATTTGCAAACGCGTTACGCATCGGCGACGACTGCGCACCCATCTGGCACAAAATGCCGGACCAATGGCCTTGGGGATGCGTCGAGGCCATGACCAATGCCGCGCGACGCTACTACTTCGCCCCATACTGCTGGACGCCCGATCCCGATTGCGCCTATTTCGGATTCGGAGCGACGCGTAAGCGCTGGAACATATCGGTAAAGGATGCGCTCACAACCGAGCAGACGCGTGCATGGCTTACCGCTGCCGCGATGACCGGCGGCGTGGTCAAAATCGGCGATTGGCTGCCCGACTTCGACGCCGGACAGCGCGCCATGCTCACGCGCCTGTTGCCAACCGTCGGACGTCCCGCGCGCCCCGTCGATCTGTTCGAACAAAAGACGCCCGCGATCTGGTCGTTGCCCATCCAATGCGAGGCCGGCTCATGGAACATCGCCGCCGTCTTCAATTGGGACGACGCTGCGGCCAGTAAGGTCCCGCTGGCATTCGCGCGCCTCGGACTCGACCCGAACAAATACTATACCGTCTACGATTTCTGGCGCGACAAATACTACGGCCTCGCAAAGGGACAAGTCGTGTTGGATATGCCGCCCGGCAGCGTGCGCCTACTGAGCCTCCGGCGCTACGAAGACCATCCCATGTTCCTCGCCACCGACCGCCACTTCACCCAAGGCGCCACAGACTTCACCGCCCTGGGATGGAACGCGCAGACACGCATGCTCTCGGGGACATTCAACGGCATCGCACAAACGGACTATAACCTACGCGTCCTAGTCCCCGAAGACTACACCCCAAAATCGACCTACTGTTCTGCCGAAGTCCCAAAAACCGAACAAGAAGACAAAGTCTTCAAAATAGGATTCCGCTGCACCGAAGCCGCCCCTGTAAACTGGAACGTTCAGTTCTGAACCGCACCGACAATTACCTTCGGCGTCTCCATACTCGTCTTATCCCTGTTACGTTGATCTCATTCCTTGACCGCCAACCGGTGGATTTCCCAGGCGATCGCGCCGTTGACGATCCCTGATGCCGCGAGGAGAGGCACGTCATATCCTTCGAGCGGCACGCAGGCGTCGGGCCAATCCCACATCGGATCAATCCAGATCGCGCCGTGGTCGTGGACAAAATCGCGTTCGTGACGCAATGCGAGGAATGCGACGCGTGCGTCGGCGGGGCGTGCCTTGCGCAACAGGTCGTCGGGCGGCTGCTGGTAACCGATCAGCACAATCATGTCGCCGGAATGATACGTGTCGTCGGGTTTCGGAGACGCACGAAATCCCGCGTTCCAGACGGACGAACGGAATACCTTGCCAATTTCCGTCTTGCCCACCTCGTCGGGAAACAGGTGGCCCATGCTGTACATGAACAGTTGCGCGTTCCCGGCTTTCGCTTCGCGGCACCATGCGCCAGTCGTATCGAGTTGTACGCGTTCCTCGCGTTCGACGCGTTCGAGCATGGCCTTGACGGCATCCACAAAACGGTTCGCGACGACGCCCGCCGCTGTAAGCGGAACTGGCCTATCGTCATGAAACGCGATCTCGCCGTTCTTATATTGCGTCATGCGCGAAATGCCGCCGTACGTGCCGATGCTTTCGTAAATGACCGGCATCTTGCCGAGCCGCGTCAGCGCGGCAATCAGTTCGCCCGTAAACAGCCACGCCGGAATCGCGTTGGCCAGCGTGGGGGAGATGTTCGCCTTGGCGGCGTGATTCGAGAAAAACGGCCATTCCGGACGCGCGCTTTTCGCTCCGAAGACTACGACCAACGCCTCCGTGTCCCGCAAGGGTTCCGGTACGGCGACACCCGCTTCGGGCGTGAACAAAACGACGTCGCCGGAAGCGGGGCGTTCCTCCTTAAGCGGACGGATCATCATGAGGCCGCCAGCGCGCCCGCAGATTTCACTGACCAGCGACGACTGGCCCGCCGCCAATAGCTTGCCGCCATTGGCCAGCGCGTTTGCTGCCTTTTCGGCAACAGGCCGCATCGCAACGATATCGCCCCGCGCGCATTCGAGTGTTTGTTCCACACGCGCAAGGTACGAGTCGCCGTTTGACGCCGCCATCGTAGCGCCAATCACGCCGATGAGCAAAGTCATCACGAGCCGATACCTCAAATACGAAAGGAATGAATCCAAACCTGCAACCGGACTACTTGAACGCCAACGTGAACCCCTTGCCGGAAACGACGACCGGGTCCACAATCGGAACTTTTCCCGATTCCGGCAGCAGAATGCGCATAGGCGCGAAGTCCAAGATGTCCTTCTGAATATCGATGCCGGGCGCGACACGTATGAGTTCGACCCCGCGCGGAGTCAACTGGAAAACGCCCACATTCGACACGTAGAACACCTTCTTGCCGTTGGCCAGCGCCTGGCGTCCGCTGAACGTGATTTCGTCCACCTTCTCGATGAACTTCGGCTTGCCGCGCTCGACGATCCGCACCGCGTTGCCTTCGAGACGAATCTTGCCCTTTAGCATCCAACTGCTGACGAAGATAACCGTTCGCGCGACGGTCGTAAAATCGATGAACCCGCCGGGGCCGACATAGTTAATCGCGCCTTCGCCGCGCTTCGATACGTTGACATTTCCATCACTGTCGCATTGAAGCATTCCAAGGATGCTGACATCCAGATTCTCGTAACACCGATGGAAGATCTCGGCGCTCGTCACCATTTTCTTCGGGCATATCGCCGCGCCAAAAAACACGCCCGGCGCCGGCAATCCGCCCAAAACGCCGCTTTCGGTAAACAACGTAATATCCTCGGACAGCCCCGCCTCGAAGATCAGGCGGCACACCTCTTCGGGCAGGCCGATACCGATGTTGACCAGGCTTCCTTTGCTGACATTCTCGGCAAAGGCCGTCGCGGCCAGACGCGCGAGCGAGTCGTCCACCGGCGTACGGCGCGGCGTGATACCCAACGTCTGATTCGCATATTTGAGTTTGGCGACACCTTCACCGATGGGCGTGTCGCTCTCAGTCGTGAACATCGGCCAGTACTTGCGATGCCTGACCGAACCCGCTTGGTCGGTGCGCGGATACACCACGACCGCGTCGACGTCCGCAGCGGGCAGGAAGATCTCGCCGGGACTCTTCTCGATCACATATCCGACGTTGGCAATCGCTAGTCCGCCATTCGCACGCGCGGCTTTCGCGATCTCGCGACTCTCCGCAACCATCGCGGCATGCTTCATATAGATATTACCCTCGCGATCCGCCGACGGCGCGTTGAACATCGCAACCGTGATCGGCGGAAGACCGTAGCGCAATTGAGCGCCCTCGACGGTCACCCACTGTTTCGCCGTGGGCGGCGCCAACGGCGAACCACGCCCGACGCGCGGATCCATGAACGTGCCGATCCCCGTGCTAGTCAACAGCGACGTCTCGCCCCGTCCCTGGCCTTCGATCAAAAACGCCATGACGCCCTGCGGCAGACATTGGAGTTCCGCTTGCCCGGCATCCCCAAGGCGCAGGAGCGACTTGAACGTCTCCATGTGCCCGCAGATAAAACGCGTGCACAATCCAGGCTGGCCAAGCTCTTCGATCGAACCCGGCACACGACCCCGAGATCCCTGTCCGCCGATGGCCATCACCGTCAGCCCGCGCGGATGCCCCGTCTCCTCGAACAACTCGCGCATCGACCAGTACAGGATCGACGTCCACTGATTGCCGCCCAGACCCGACGTTGCGACCACTGCACCATCCGGAATCAGTTTCACAGCGTCGCGCGGCCCCATGAACTTCGGATTGCCGGGAACCGTGAACCGGTAATGCGTATCGCGCCGAGCCCACGTCAAGCGCCACTTGAGAATGTGCGATAATACACTAACTTTGTCAAACAATGTCATGGCGAGCAAGTCCTTTCTGCCGACACACAATACCATATCCACTTGACGGGCCGGGAATCAAGGATGAATTAGGAATTAGGAATTAGGAATGGATATGAGCGAAGGTCGTTTGCTGCTCGACATTCCTAATTCCTAATTCCTAATTCCTAATTTCTAATTCCTAATTCCTAATTCATCCTTCCGGTAGCTACCGGCCGTTTTCATGCAATGCGCGTTCGCGTCCGGCGCAACGCACGACGAGTACCGGGCAGCGGATTGCGTGGCGGACGCTGTCGACGGTTGCGCCATAGACGAGATCGCCGAGCGTGCGGTGGCCGTGCGCACCGAAGACGACGAGGTCGAAGAGAAATTCCTCGGTGACACGCACGAGTTCGTCGACCGGGTTGCCGCGCCGCAGGAGGATTTCGACGGGAAGGTCCCGCGCTTCGATTTCGCGTGCGAGTTGTTCGAGATATTCCTTATCCTCGGTTCCATGCTGGCTGGCGCTTTCCTCGCCGTAGACGAGCGTACCGGGCGTGTCGACGACATGGATCAGCGTGAGACGCGCCTTGTTCGAGCGCGCCAGCGTCATGGCCGCCGATATCACTTCGGCGTCACCTTCGGAGTGTTCGAGAGCCACGCCAATTTCCTTGAGAGGCATCGGTTGGATCCGTCCGGCGACCTGCGAGACGAGCGAAGGCCTTGCGCTTTCCCAAGCGCGTCCGGGATGAATCCACGGTTTGAGGACGATGTACGCCAGCAGGGCGAGGCATCCCGTTACGAAGGCCAACGCGACCGGCCACAGCCATGCGAGGCTTCCGCCGAGCGCGCTGCTCAGCCCATCGTACACGAGTTTGCCGTTCAAGGCGACGATGATGCACGCCACAGTCCAGGCCACCAGTACGACCCAGCGCTTGTTCGCGAACGTTCCCATTTTCGTCTTGTCGGACGTGAAATGGATCAGCGGGATGGTTGCGAACGGAAGCTGAAGACTCAAGATCACCTGCGAAAGGATAAGCAGACTATAAGCGCCGTGGTCGCCGGTAATCGCAATGACCACGACGGCTGGTACGAGCGCTATTGTACGCGTAACCATGCGTCGCAGCCACGGTCGCATGCGGAGGTTGAGAAAACCTTCCATGACGATCTGGCCCGAAATCGTTCCCGTGATCGTCGAGCCTTGTCCCGCCGCGATCAGTGCCACGGCAAACACGAGCGGGGCGAAAGTGTGGCCGAGGAGACCATCGAGCAGGGCGTGGGCCTGCTTGAGTTCGGTCACTTCGATACCCCGACTATGGAAGTTGGCGGCGGCCATGATCAGGATCGCGCAGTTCACGAAGAACGCGGCGTTCAATGCGACGACGGAATCGATGAAATTGAACCGGCACGCCTCGCGTTTTCCCGTAACGGTATTCGAGACCGCGCGCGATTGCACCAACGACGAGTGGAGATAGAGATTGTGCGGCATCACCGTCGCGCCGACGATCCCCGTGACGATATACAACGCCGACGGATTGAACTGTGGAACGAATCCAGAGGCAATCCCGCCCCAATCCGGCCTCGCAAGGAACACCTCGATGATGAAGCAACCGCCGATGGTGGCGACCATCACCACGATAAACGCTTCGATCTTCCGCATCCCGAACCGCTGCAATGCCAGCAACAGGAACGTGTCGAGTGCCGTCACGGCGCATCCCCACAGTAACGGGATCCCGAACAGGAGATTCAGGCCGATAATCGTGCCGAGTGCCTCGGCAAGGTCCGTGGCCGCGATGGCGATCTCGGCAAGCCCCCACAGAACAAGCGTGACCGGACGCGGATACTCGCGCCGACACCCCTGCGCGAGGTCGAGCCCGGTGGCGATCCCGAAGCGTGCCGCGAGCGTCTGCAATAAGATTGCCATGAGGTTCGACATCAGGATAACCCAGATCAGCGTGTATCCGAATCGCGCCCCACCCTCGATATCCGTAGCCCAATTGCCGGGGTCCATGTACCCGACGCTGACCAGATAGGCCGGCCCCATGAACGCCAGCAAGCGCCGAATCCCGCCGCGCTGTTTTACCGAAACCTCGGCGCGTTCCCCGCCGAGATGGGCAGGCAGTTCTGCTACGGTTTCCGCCACGTCAATTGTTCTCCTGCGCCCTCAATCGAAGGTTCGAGAGCGTCTTTGGCACTGTCGCATTTTCACAAAAAAGATAAAGGTCAAAGATGAAGGATGAACCTATCAGTGTCCTTCGTTTTTCGTCCTTCATCCTTAACCTTCTGTCCTTTATCCCTTACGCTATGGCATCGTGCGGCCATTCCGCCGAGAAGGACGGCCAATAGGGCAAGTCCGCCGAGGCTGGCCGCAGGGACGCTGTTCGGTGGGAGTACGTCGAGTACGTGCGCCTGCGCGAATCGGAGTCCTTTGACACCATCGTCGTACTCGCACTCGTAGGTTCCGGAATCTTCGGCGAGTGTGGGGTTCAGCGTTAGGGTCCGCGTACATGCGCCGGTGACGCGTTCGGGCGCGTCGGCGATCAACACGCCGTTCTTGAACCACCGGTAGTTCGAGCCGGGCGGCGCGGTCATGGTCACCCGTGTACTTTCTTCAATAAATCCGTTGGGACTGATCGTCAGGACGCCGGTACGCACGCGGGCGCGAATATTTAGTTCGGTCTGCGTATCGAGTAGCGCCCGTAAGTGGATAACCAGTTCTGGGTACGTTACGGCGAGATTCGTGGTCTCCAACGGATCCGCGACGATGTCGTACAACGCGACAGCGTCGGTGCGCCGATTGTGGATCAGTTTCATCGAGCCTTCTCTGACCGCCTCGAAATCCATGTCGCGAGGGGATCGAGCTCCGCGCGTATAGGAGAATACCGGGTCTAGGGGATTGCGCGTTGCCAAGAGACTCCGTCCTTGCCAAGCGGGACGCGCCGACAATCCAAGCAGGGCAGCCACGGTGGGCAGGACATCGACCGTGCTGACGTTCGTGGCTATAGACGCCTGGGCCAGGCCGGGGCCTTTGATGAACAGTGGAACACGCAGTTCCGGTTCATACAGCGATAGGCCATGGCCCAATAGGCCGTGTTCCCAGAAGTGCTCGCCGTGGTCCGCTAGGACGATGACGAACGTATTCGGATACTGTGCCAGGAGCGTGTCGATAAGTCCGCCAATTTCGGCATCCGCATAACGGGCTTCGCCGTCGTACAGGGTCTCGACCGAGTCTTTTCCAATGGCCGACAACTCCGGGAATTCCCGGACGGGCTTGATGCCGAGCGTGAAATCCACTTGGTCCAGGGTGTAGGGGATGAAGTCCTCAGCGTAACCCTGTTCCAGGGTACTGAGTCCTGCGGCGGGATAGCCAAAGAGGCTTCTGTACTGCTGAGGCGGCAGATAGGGGACATGGGGATCCATGTAATGCGCGTACAAAAAGAACGGTTGCGTGTGGCGTTGGACCTGCTGTAGCGCCGCGTTTGTCACCTGTTCGGCGGAGGCTTCGGGACTGCCATAATAGCCGTATTCATCGAACCCCTGTCCGAAACCGAGTTCATGCGTCAGATTGCCGTTCGTTTGCACGCCCATGGTGGAATAGCCGACTGTCTTAAGAAACGACGCCATTGTCTCGATCGTGGCAGGCAACGCGTCCGACGGCGTGGACACCTCATGCGCCTCGACCTCGATCCCGGTGAAAATGGACGCCATAGACGGGCGAGTCCACGAACACGGCGCAACCGCATTGGTGAACCATACGCCATTCGCAGCCATGTCCAAGAGATACGGCATTACGGGCAGGCCGTTTCGCGTCGCGTTGAGCCGGTCGGCCCGCAACGCATCCACGAGGATCACGATGACGTTCGGCGCGACGGCATTGCCGGAGGGGGATTGAACGGAATCCGCTTGCATCCGTCCCTCGGCGGTCGAAGTAAAGAAACACCCACTCCCGCCCAGCAGCAACAACAAGACGCCAACACGCCCACCCATCGTTTATACCTCATGAACGGTCCATATCGGGACGCCGAACGTTTACAACCGCCACCTTCAATATACCACAATCCGCTCGCTCTTTGTCCGACGAGCCGCGCCTCTCAGCGGCATCTCCCACGGAGAAACAGGCGAGCGCCGAAAAGCATGGTGATCAATACGCAAGATCCGGCTACATCGAGCGCGGGGACGCTGTTGAAAGGAAGGACGGTAAAAACGTACGGTTTCGTGTATAGGAACGTCCAGACGCCGTCCGCGTACTCGCATTCGTAAGTCCCCGAATCCTCGGCAATCAGTTGATTCAGGGTTAACGTACGCGTATCGGCGCCGACAATGTGGAGAGGATCGTCGGCAATGGGCTGGCCATTTTTTATCCATTGGTAGCTCATGCCGCTGGGAGCGGTCAACGTAAGACACGTCCCTTCCTCGATCCATCCGCCCGGATTGGGAATAACATCGGCTACACGTACGCGCGCCCGGATATTTTGCTCGTGGTGGGCATCGAGCAGTGCCTTCAGTTGAGCGACCTGCTCCGGGTATTGGGCCGCCAGATTCGTTGTTTCGTCGGGATCATGCGCCAAATCGTAGAGTTCCGCAGCACCCGTTCGCCGGTCGCGGATCAGTTTAATGGAATCCACCTTGACCATCTCGCAATCGGTGGTGCGCGGAGGCAGTCCGCCACGCGTGTAAGAAAAGGTTGGGTTCCGCAAGTCGCGCGGAGCGAGCAGGCTTCGTCCTTGCCACGTGGAACGCGCCGACAACCCAAGCAGGGAAGCTAAGGTAGGCAGGATGTCGATGGTCTCGACGTTCGCGTCACTGGTCGCGGGCGTCAATCCCGGACCTGCAATGAACAGGGGAACGCGCAACACCGGTTCGTACATGGTTTGTCCGTGGCCGAGCCAACCATGTTCCCAGAAATGGTCCCCGTGGTCTGCGGTTACAACGAAAAAGGTGTTTGGAAATTCACTCCGAATCGAGTCGATGAGCCGCCCTATTTGTTCGTCCGTGTAGCGACACTCGCCATCGAACAAGAGCCGCACGGCGTCGCGTGCTACCGGAGAGAGTTCGGGGAAGTCGCGGGAGGGTTTGACGCCGAGCATGTAGTCCACTTGGTCAATAAGGTACGGTTGGAAGTCCTCGACGATTGCCTGTTCCATCGAATCGAGTATGAGATTGGGGTAACCGAAGAGCTGGCGATACGCTTCAGGCGGCCAATACGGGCAGTGTACGTCCAGGTAGTGAACGTACAGGAAGAAAGGCGTCGATGTTTCCTGTATGAGTTGCAAAGCATCGTCCGTCACGGCCAGAGCCGGCGGCACGTTCGCAACCAGGTCGTCGTAAGCGACGAAGCCCTGAGCAAATCCGTTTATCGCGGTCAAGTGCCAATTGGTCTGCACGCCCATGGTCATATAGCCCGCTTTCTTCAGAAAAGAGGCCATCGTTTCGACTTTATCGGAGAGCATGTCGAAAGGGGTGGACACCTGGTGCGCCTCGATGTACATGGACGTGAGAATAGACGCCACCGACGGGCGCGTCCACGAACATGGCGCCATCGCGCTCGTAAACCACGCACCCTGCGCGGCCATGTGCGAAAGATACGGCATTACGGCAACGCCGTCTCGCGTCGCCGTGAGACGATCGGCCCTCAATGCATCGATGATAATCAGTACGACATTCGGCAGAGAAGCCGTGCCGTTCGATGCTTCGGTGGGAGCGTTCAGCGTCAATTCGTCCGCAGCCAAGGCCAACGGACATCCAATCCACACAACCAGCACTAATAGGAAGACAAGATGCTTCGATGCCATACTCGAACCTCCCATTTCCTCAAAAAGTGGCCTCCACCTCGACGGGCGGCGCTCCGTCCGTGTCCCATCCGCGTTTCTCGTAGTAGAGCGAGAGCATCTTTTCGAATTCGTGCGCGTCGATGGTCTTTCCTGCATTAGGCCCCGTGAGGACGGGCACCTTCGTGACCTTGTACGGCAGCGAATCGGATTTCCGTGTCGCGCCCAAACGGATGTTCAGCCGCCGCGTCAGGTTGTAGACATGGTCGGAAAGTTTGAGCAACTCTTCGAGCGTCATCTGTTTACCGGTCACGTAACTGTAGAACTTCTCGTAATGGCGCTCGTTCAAACCGAGTTC
Source organism: Candidatus Hydrogenedentota bacterium (assembly GCA_903925285.1). GTDB lineage: Bacteria > Hydrogenedentota > Hydrogenedentia > Hydrogenedentales > SLHB01 > DSVR01. The sequence goes on from CAIYET010000069.1 coordinate 13,953, forward strand.
AATCCACGGCAGTCGGCATACACCGAGCATGTCGAACAGTGGGCGCACGGCTTGGTGGTACATGACGAGATCGACCTTCTGTTCGGCGGTCCATGCCGCCCCCTCCTCGATCTCTTTTGCGATGGTCCATGCCCGCGCGTGGTGCGCGCCAATGTCGGAAGTCGCGTACGCGAGGCCCATCGACGTCCCGACCCGGCTGTCGTAAGCCGACTGTTCAAGCCCCTTGACTTGGAGCAGCACTTTCTCCATTTCGGGCCACTGCGCGATGATGCGGCGCGAGCCGTCCGCCAGAATGTCACCGATGCCTTCGCGCCGTGCGATGCGGTGCATAAGGTCGAGAATCGCGTCATCGTCGTTCCAGGCGATTGCCTTGCCATCGAGATCGGCGAGCGTTACGATCCCTTTCTCATAGCCCTCGATTATCGCTCCGACGATGCTTCCCGTTGAGATCGTGTCGATGCCGAGTTCGTCGCACAATTTGTTGGCCGCGAGCACCGCGTCGAAGCGGTCGATGCCGAGATTCGAGCCGAGCATGGCGCACGATTCGTATTCGGGACCTTCGGTTACGGTACCCGCGTACTTCCCATTTTTCACCAGACAGATATTGCTGCAGCACATCGGGCACATAAAACACGCGCTATCGCCGATCTTGTAATGTTCGAGCATCGTCTCGCCATTGATCTTGTCATGCGCCGCAAACGTGGTCGCCTTGAAATTGTACGTGGGCAGGATGCCTTTCGCATTTGCGTACTCGATGACGTTCATCAAGCCCTGCTGCTGCCACAACCGGAAATATTTGTGGTCCGTCATATACTTGACGGCCTTGCGCGTCTCGTCGGCCAGTCCGTTCATGTCGAAGACCGGCAGATCCTTCGTACCGCGGACTGCGATGGCCTTGAGGTTCTTCGATCCCATGATCGCGCCGATGCCTGTCCGCCCCGCGTTGCGGCTCCAATCCGAATTAACGCACGCGAAGCGTACGAGGTTCTCGCCCGCGACGCCGATCGCGGCGACATGGAGGTTGTGCGAAGCGAGCTTCTCCTTGATGAGGCCTTCCGTTTCGAGACAGGTCTTGCCCTTTAATTGCGGCATCGGAATGATGCTTACTTTCTCGTTGTCGATGAACAGAATCGACAGTTCCGACGCCGCGCCCGTGATGGCGAGATAATCGTGGCCCGTCTGGCGCAGTTCGACGCCGAACCCGCCGCCCATCGACGAGTCGCCGTAGAAACCAGTCGCCGGCGAAATCGAAATGAACGAGTTCTTGCCCGAAGACGGCAAATAGCAGCCCGTAAGAGGACCGGGCGCCACGACCAAAAGGTTTTCCGGACCTAGCGGGTCCACCTTGAAGTCGTGCGCCTTGAGGTTGTCCCACACGAGCTTCGCCCCGAATCCGCGCCCGCCGACGTACCGTTCGATGAAATCCTCGGAAAGGTCGCGCCGTTCCGATGTGCCCGCCGTCAGATCGACATGCAGACCTTTGCGAAAGTAGCCGCCTTTGATATTCATATCTGTTCCTTTCCGATCTCGGCGTACTGGAGCGTCTTCGTCTCGCCCTTCTCGTTGAATTCGATTTCCTTCATTTGCGTGTAACTCAAGACGTTGTTGAGTCGCTTGCTCTCGCCCAGCGCATACTCGGCTACCAAACGTAACGCGCCCTTCGGACAATGTTTCACGCACTCCGGATCGCCGCCGCACAAGTCGCACTTGATCGGATATTCGCAATCGTCGTGCGCGTACATGGCCCCGAACGGACATGACTCGACGCAATGGAAACAGGAAATACAGAGATCCTGGTCCAACGCCACGACGCCATCCTTCCGGCTAAGCGCGTCGACCGGGCATACCGCCTCGCACGGCGGCTTCTTGCATTGACTGCAAACGATCGGCATTCGGATTATCGGATGCGGGTAGGTGATGAGCACGCGTATCGCGCTCTTCTTGGGGTTGTTTACGCCGAAATGCTTGATCGCGCACACGAGTTCGCACATTTTGCACCCGGAACATTCCGAGGGAATGACCGCCAACTTTCGCGACATGCTCTACCTCCTGTGTAGTCGGAATTCAGAATATTCCGAATCCAGCTCGCTGGGAATGCCGCATTCGGCAGTACCCAAACCGGCTTATGCTATCGGACTGCGGACATAGAGTCAAACGAAGGGCTGTGTCGTTGGCGGATTCGCACATGTTGCCGAGGCAACATGGATCTGTCAGAATAGCGTATCAGATATTGGACAGAAGTCATGTCGCGTCGCCACTTGGCGATACCACGGCTTCAAGTGCTCTGGACGTACTTGCGGAGAGTAATAGACACATGTTTGAGCATCTAAACCCCAAGACACGAAAAATAGTCCATGGGATTGTAATGGGATCCCCGGTGTCTATCGGTGGAAAGCGTGTCGAGCCTTTCAGCGAGCAGGAGTCGCAATCCCTGTGGTTGCTGGCCAATAACATAGCGGTACTCGATGAATGCAAAGGCGCCACTTTGGCAAGTAAATTCTTGGATCTTCACCGGGAGTTTCAACAGACTGTCGACAGCGGAGAATGTGACTTCACGAATCTTTCCGGGTCAGAGCAGACCCCGGCATTGCCAGTCGCAGAAGGTGTTAAACGGCGGATCGCGAAAATGTCGGCGCAGTCGTTTCGCGGACTGGCGCCAGCAGGGCAGCAGTGGGAGTATGATTTCGAGGGGCGCTCGCACCTGTTGTACGGACCCAATGGGTGCGGAAAATCGTCTTTGCTCGGCGCCATCTCATGGTGTCTCACAGGATGCATTTTTCGCGATGACTGTGAACCATCTTTTCCGGAATCGATCGCTGTATTTGAGGACGGCGGTACCAAGCACAAGTCACAACGTCCAGACGCTCTAGCCTTGGTCGATGAAGAGGGCAAGAGCACGCGTCCGAATGAACCGTATTGGGTGGCCATCGAGTTGGTTGCAGCGGACTCGAATGCTCACGCGGGCGTCTGGTTGCGACGGCACAGCGTGGACGGACTTCAGCATTCGGAAGACGGATCGGCTTGGAAGCCGCTACGGTCCATTGAAGAAGTCGGGATTAGCGAACTCGACGCCGAACTCCACATCCTCATGCCGGCGCGGGTATCGCACATGCAGTTTGGCAAGAACCCGGATCTCGTGAAGCTGTTTTCACAGATTGTGGGAATGGACGATCTCGAGCGGATCGCGGAAGTCGCCGGTGATTTTTGTACCGCGTCAAAGACGATGGCTACCAAGAAAGAGAAAGCCGAACTGATTCCCCAACAAAATGCCGTTCGGGATATTCTTGAAGAGATCGGAAAGACCGCTGTTTCGGAACTGCAAGCATGGCCCGAATACAAAACTCTTTTCGCCTCAAACTGCAACCTCGCAACTATTCAGACGCTCGGAAAATGCCTAGCGGCTGCTTGCGCCCAAATGACCGATACCTTGGCAAAGGATCTGGGGCTTCTCATGCCCGACAAGGATTCCGGTAAGAATCTTCCGGGCCAGGTGCAGGTAGCGGTGGATTTCTTTACTCGGCCAGCCGCGCAAGTTCTGCCCATGTCTATGGGGATTGCAGCCCCGACGGCAGAGGACCTGGGCGCTCTTAAAGACGATCTCGCGAATCTGGAACAGGCGGTCGTTAAGGAAGCAGGCGAACGTCTCGAATGGGCGTTCGAGGAAATCGCCGATCCAAAGGCGGGCCTGCTGCTCTTGGCATCGCAGCACTTCGATCCCGGTGTCAACTCGTGCCCCGTTTGCACGCAAGACCTTGATGCGGTGCCCATTGTTACTGCCAGACTCGTCGCGTTGCAGGCGCGCCTGTGCCTGGCGCATCTCAAAAAACAGATCGACGACCACGAAAGGGAGTTGCTGGACCGTCTTGAGAAGATCCTTCCTTCTGCGACGCGAAAGCTCGCCGAAGATCCCTTGTCTGCGCGCATGCTTGGGGATTGGGAAAACCTGAAGGAAAAATATACGCCGGGTTTACTGGCAACCCTTGCGGACAGATTCGACGACCGTATCAACGACATTACCCACAAGTGCGTGACAGTAGAATCGGATGCCGTGTTTGTTATTCCCAAGGAGCCTCAAGATACGTTTTCAGGTGCTTACTGCCGTATCGAGACCGGAATCAATGAGGCGCGACGCTACCTCACTTTCGTCGACTCTTTGCTGAAACACGAAGCAGAGATACGCGATATGTGGAATACAATCGCCGACGACTGTGAGCCGACCGCGCTCGTGACAGTACTCAAACGCGGAAGCGCCACCATTGAAGCGTGGTCGGGATACGACAAGACGTACAAGTCCATGCAGGATCTCTACAAGAAGCAAAAGGCCATTGACGTGTTGACGGCGGAAATCGACTCATACCGTTCCCTTGCCGATTCAACGGATCGCTCGAAAAAGCTCGCCAGTTTTGTGCGTAACCAGGTCATCGCCGAGGTCGGGGAAGTCCACGAACTGATGCGTTCCAACTACGAAAAGCTCTATGACATGGAACTACTACCCTTTCAACTGCTGACTCCCGGAGACGCAAAAAATGAAACCCTCAAGGATCAGTTGAACGCCTATCTGAAGGCGGGCGACGAGCTTGTTCCCATAGGTCCGTTCTCCAACGCGGGACGTTTAAGAGCGTTGGCCCTCTCCTTCGTCTTTGCCCTTCTGTCGAAATCCAGCCACACCCTCGATGTGCTAATTCTCGATGACCCGGCGCTGTCCATGGACGATCAACATAAAGACCGATTCCTGACCCACCTGATCGGCCCGGCAGCCAAGGAAAATCAAATCCTGATGGGAACGCATTACAAAACTTTCTTCGAGCGCGCTGGACTTCAGGTTTCGGACGCCACGCGTCTGTGTCTAACGCCACGACGAGGCTCTGGAGACGCAGTCGGTTTTGAGCCAGCAGACTTACTCCGGCGGGTAGAGAGCGACCACGGGCTTCAACGGCCGAATTTAGGCTGAATTGGGGAATGTGTTGGCGAAACGCAATGCCTAATGGGTGTCGAGGCCGTGCAGCATGTAGAGGGCGTGTTCGAGCGTCTTGAGAATTTCGCTCATGTATTCGTCGACGGCCTTGACGCTGCCTGGCAGGGTGTAGATAAGTGTTTGTCCAAAGACGGCGGCGACGGACCGGCTCAACAGGACGTTTGGCTTGTCCGCGCCGTACTTGGTCCGGATATGTTCCATGATGCCGGGAACGATCTTGTCGGCGAGGTCGGCGACGACGTCCGGCGCGATGTCGCGCGGACCAATGCCCGTGCCGCCGGTCGTGAATACGACGTGTGAGTGGGCGTCACGCGCGGCTACCAGTTCCTCGCGCAGTCTTTCCGCGTCGTCGGCCATAAGCGTCGTGACCGCTTCGAAACGCCAGCGATTTTCCTGCGCGAACGCTTCGAGCCGCTCGCGAATCCGCGGACCGCTTCGATCCGCGTAGACGCCTTGGCTGGCGCGGTCGCTCAGCGTAACGATGTGGCATCGCAGTGCGCGCGGCACATGTACGATCGCGTCGCCCGGTCTCACGAGTCCGCCGCGGACGACGCGCGCAAACACGCCTTCCTTGGGCATCACGCAACGGCCGACCTGCTGGAAAATTGCACAACCCGCGCCGTGGCATTGTTTGCCCAACTGCGTCACTTCAAGTTCTGCCGACGGCCCGATCGCAAGCCGGTCGAAGATCGCCACGTCGAGCAGCCCGACGTCCCGCGTCGTGATGTTCTCCGCAAACTCGCCGGGGAGAAAAATCTGGCCCGCTTCGGCGGAAAACCGTTCGATGCTTTCGGCGGCCAACAGACTGACTTGACGGTGCCAATCGCCCGCATGGGCGTCGCCTTGCACGCCCCGCTCGTCGATGACGATTTCCGCCATCGGGTGTTTCGACGTGCCCTGTCGCTCGGACAGGTTTACCGAGACGACCAGTCCTTCCGCTGTATGTGCTTGAGTCATCATCGCACTTCCTCGCCGGGAACTCTCCCGATGGTTCGGAAGTGCAATGATACTCGATTAAGTGAAAGGGCCGCTACTACGGCTTCTTCTCGTCCTTCTTGTCTTCCTTATGTTTGTCGATTACGCCGTCGGCGCAATGGATCTCGATGGTTTCCAGGCACTTCACGCTACGCCCGACCCATTTGTCGCCGGGAAAAACGATACGGAATTTACCTTCCAACGGGGGCAAAGGTTCCGTGCCTTTGTCAAGGGCGATCATGACGCGTTTGCCTTCCGTGGTCATGGTAAGTTCGGTCCATGACGCCAGGGTCTGGTAACCATCCGTTCCTCGAAACACGACGTACATATTTTCGCGTCGGTATTCGCTCGCGCCTTCTGCCGCCTTGGCTCTCTTGAGAACCTCGCTCAACCGGACGCCCGAATAGTCGAAGATGCCGAGGAACCCCGACGAGTGCCCCACGCAGATAAGTTCCTCTTCGATTTCCTGTGTCATCTTACGCAGGTCGTCGGCGGTCAACGGAATTTTCGACCCATCGAGGTCCACAATGGCGAGCGATTCCGAAGAGCGCGAAAGCCCCTCGGTCCAAGCTCCAAACGCAAACAACAAAACGGCTACTACTGCGAACACGCTGCACTTCACGTTCAACATGGTACTGGCTCCCTCCTGTTTTCCATTCCATTCATGGCGTGGGATTCCCGACTGTACTCGGATCCGTTGGATCCGTAGGACCGCCCTTGCCCAGCTTTTCGGCGAGATAGCGAGAACAGGGGTATACGTCCTCATAGCGAAGCCATCCGGTATGGCCGTCAAGGTAGAGACAGTTCATGCCGCCCGGCACGTGGTTGAATTGATTGCCTGTGCCGCCCGGATTCTGGCATACAACGTCCCACATGACCGGAATCGTGCTTTGTGCCATGGCGGTAGCGGAGGGGTTGTTGATATCCGTGACGAAGAAGCGCTCGACGCCCTCACGCAGGCGGTACAGCCTTGCGCCCTCGAACTCGATATCGGCGGTTACGAAGCTTTCCGGCAGGACTTTATTGCTGTCGCGCGCGTCTCCTGACGCGCTTTTTTGCGTGCCCCAATCGTCGTCCGAACGCGTGGCCCATCCGAGGTACATGTACGAATAGTCCCGGAATTGTTGCGCGAGTTCCTTGAATCGAAGATCGCGCAGTTGGTCGATGACGCTCTTTATCCGCGCTGCCGTAGGATCGGAGGGACAGAAAATGATGCTGTAGTCCGTCATGTACTCGGGGTATATTCCCGGCCCCCAACAGAACGAGTGCGTCGGTACGGCCGTCGCTCCCCCTGCGGGATAATAGCCCGGAAACTGCGGCGGAAAACTCTGCGCTCCGGCCTCGTTGGCATACATTTTGAACACAATCCCCAATTGCTTGAGGTTGTTCTGGCAGGACGACCTGCGTGCCGATTCGCGTGCGCGCGACAGCGCCGGCAGTAATATCGCGGCCAGAATGCCGATGATCGCGATGACCACAAGCAGTTCGATGAGCGTAAAACCGTGTCTTCGTCTTAACATTACGCAGTTCCTCCCAGACAGAATGTTTTGATTCGTCTATTCATGTCCATTGCCTTTCCTGTTTGTCGATGCGGATACAACCGATATGCACGACAAAACATATCGGTGCCAAAATAAGAACCGGTCCCAGGTGCGAGCGCCGCGCTTTCCGGTTTCCACAGCGCGGCTATTCACGTTCGATATCCTCCTTTCGTTTTTCGATCAACTCAATGGTGCCTATGGCCATCTGCTTGTCCACGGCCTTACACATGTCGTACACCGCCAGGAGTGCGACGCTGACGGCCGTCAACGCCTCCATCTCGACGCCGGTCTTGTCGGTGGCAACGACTTCGCTCTCGACGCCGACTCCATCGCTTTCCAGTCGCGCGCGCACTTGCACGTTGTCGATGTGAACGGTGTGGCACAACGGGATGAGTTCGCAGGTCCGCTTTGCCGCCTGGATCCCGGCGATTTCGGCCACGGTCAGCACGTCGCCCTTCTTGATGCTGTTCTCGCGGATGAGCGCTACCGTCTCCGGGGCCATGCGGATGTGCCCGCGCGCACGCGCGATGCGGCGCTGGACGGGTTTCGCGCTGACGTCCACCATGCGTGCGCGGCCTTCCTCGTCGAGGTGCGACAGCTTGTTCACAGTCATCCTCCTATAGTATTGAATCGGCTCTGGCTCGTCTCGCCGCACAAGGGTTTCGATGCAAGAGCCTGCAAGATTGCCTCTCTCGGACCCAACGCGCGCACGCTGAAACGGAGATCGTTGAAGAGGCACGGACGGATCATGCCGTCGCAGGAAAGCCGGAGCCGGTTGCAGCGCGCGCAATCGCCACCTGTCCCGCCAACCACGATTGAGAAATCGCCGATCTCGAGGTTCATGCGGCGGATGAAGCGCACCTCGAAACCCTCTTCGGCGGCGTACGCCGCCACGGCGCGCGCGTCGGGCTCGTCCGGTGTCTCTTGAATAACGCAATTGAGTTTGACAGGGTCGAGGCCCGCCTCGCGAGCGGCGCGAATCCCGTCGAGGACGGTTTGGACATCGCCGCCGCGCGTAATGGCCGCGTAACGCCCCGGATCGATTGCGTCGAGGCTGACGTTGACACGGTGCAGACCGGCCTCGGCGAGCGGGCGCGCGAATTCGGCCAGGCGCGTCGCGTTGGTGGTCATACCGAAGTCCGCGATCCCTTCGATCGCGCTCAACATGCCGATCAGCGTCGCGATGCCGCGCCGTACAAGCGGCTCGCCACCCGTCACGCGCACTTTGGTCACGCCCAGTTCGACGGCCGTTTTCGCCACGTCGGCGATTTCCTCGAAACGCAACACATCCTCGTGGCGGATGATCGGCACGCCATTCTTGGGCATGCAATAAATGCACCGCAGATTGCACTTGTCGGTCACGGAGATCCGAAGATAGTCTATTTGTCTATTGAAGCGGTCGAACACGTACCAACGTTCCTTTCTCAATTATGAATTATGAATTATGAAACGGCTGTGTCTGCCCGGTTGTCTCCAATGACCGGAAGCAGGACGTTTCGTCATTCTGAATTATGAAACGCCTTTGCCCGCTCGGTTCTCTCTAATAGCCGGAAGCAGGACGTTTCATAATTCATAATTCATAATTCATAATTCATCCTCTTGTCTATTGAAGCGGTCGAACACGTACCAACGTTCCTTCCTCGAAGACGCCCGCGCCGACGGGAAGCACGATGAGACCGTCGGCCTCGCACAGGGCATTGATGTGGGCCGAGCCATGATATGCGCCCGGCTCGACGCGTCCGTCCGGCGTGATCCGTACGGGAAGCCATGTTTCGCGGTCCACCCGTTTCGGTTCGAGGCGTGACGCGAGCGGCAGCATCGAGTGGGTGGGACGAAAGTCATGTCCCATGAGTTTGTACAAGAACGGTTTCACGAGGATCTCGAACTGGATGAAGGTCGAGACCGGATTGCCCGGCAGTCCGAAGCAATAGACTGTAGGCGAGACGCCGAACGTCGTGGGCTTACCCGGCTTCATGGCGATCGAATCGAAAAGGATCTCGATACCATTCTGCGTCATGATACCCGGCACGAGATCAAAGTCGCCCTTCGATACGCCCCCGGAAAGCAGAACCACGTCGTTTTCGGCCATCGCCCGCTTGAGCGCACCGTCGAGCGAGGCTGCCGTGTCGCGCGCGATCCCGTAATACGTGGGTAGCGTGTCCGCGTCGAGCGCCTGCGCGTACAGTTGACAACTGTTGCTCGTGCGGATTTGCGAAGGGCCGGGGCGCTCGCCGGGTTCGACGAGTTCGTCGCCCGTGGCGATGATCCCGACGCGTGCTTTTCGGTACACGCGTGGCCGCACGCATCCCACCGTAGCCAGCACGGCCACATGCGGCGGCGCAATACGCTCGCCGCGTTCGAGTACCACATCGCCCTCGCGAATATCCTCGCTCCTGCGGCAGATATTGTCGCGCGTCGACGCGCCCGTAAAACGGACGACGCCTTCGCGCACCTCCTCGGTGTACTCGATCATGACGACGCAGTCCGCGCCTTCCGGCAACATCGCGCCGGTCATAATCTTCGCGCATTGCCGCTCGCCGACCGTCTTCGTCGGCGACGTTCCCGCTTGAATGATCTCGATGACGGCGAGTTCGCGATCAAGGTCGGCGCGACGGCACGCGTAACCGTCCATGGCCGACTTGTCGAACGGCGGCATGTCGATATCCGACCTAATATCTTCGGCGAGGATTCGATGGAGCGACTCGGACAACGCGACCTCTTCCGAATCGAGGACGCGCGCGCACTCCATCACGATTTCCTGCGCTCGAACAAACGAGATCATGTGCCATTCACTCCTTGACGATGAAACGTCCAACGCCCGTCGACGACGGCGACGTCATCGAGTTCGAGGTCGAAACGCGCCCCGTCCCACAGTACGATCCGGTCGGCGTGGCGGCGCACCGCGTCCGCGGACGCTTTGACTGTATCGAGATCCGTGTGGCGAAACAAGAAGAATAACCCAGGTTCGACGACGGTTCGCAGGCTGTTGGATTCACAGACGATGGGACGATTCGCGCCGATGGTCTCGATGAGCGCCTGTGCACCTTCCACGAGATGTTCTTTCGCAACGCGTAACCAGTAAACCTTGAACGCGCCCGCGTCGAGCAGTCGTTGCGTGTCTTTCGTGCCGCCACGAACGGTTTCCTCCGTTATGCAGAAGCGCCCGTCGAGCGTCGCGCAGACGCCGCACCCGTCGCCGCCGCGCGGACACGTTCCGTCGCGTTCTTGAATTGTGGTGACTTTCGCCGCAACGATTTCGTGTCGTCCCGAAAGGTGCGCGATCAGCGCGCACGCAAACGTGGTCTTGCCGGAATTCCGGTCTGCGGAACCGATCATCAACATGTTGGGCGCTTGAATCATGCTATTCCTCGATGAAACGTGCGGCGGACGCTTTGAAACTAACCCACGCGTCCTTGCCCACTCGAAGTTCGAGCCGTTCGAGCGATTCGGTCGTGACCCACGCCGTTGCCTCGAGACCGATGTCGATGGTCGCCTCGATACCCAGCCGTGCGGGCGCAACATCCGTTACCGTGCCTCGAAACGTGTTCTGCGCGCTCGTATCGCCTTTCGCGAGCGACACGGTGATATCCTCGCTGCGCACGATCAGATAGCCGGGGCCGGGCGTCGCGTCGGTGAGCACCGCGAACGATAAATCGCCCGCGACGAATTTAGGCGTCCCGCCCGCGTCCCCCGGTAAAAGACGGCCCTTGTACACGTTTCTAATCCCGACAAAGCGCGCGACGAACTCGGACGTGGGATGATGGAAGACATCGCGCGGCGTGCCGACTTGGACCACCGTGCCGTGTTCCATCACGCCCACGCGCGTCGCGAGCGAGACCGCTTCTTCATAATCGTGCGTGACGTGGACGACCGTATGGCCGCGCCGATGCAGGGTGCGCAGCAACGCGCGCATCTGGCCGCGCGCCTGCGTGTCCAACGACGCGATAGGCTCGTCGAGCAGCAGACACCTCGGCTCGACGGCCAGCGCTCGGGCCAGCGCCGTGCGCTGCGCCTCGCCGCCGGACAGCGTTCCCGGCATACGCTCGAGTAGCGCGCCCACCCCGACTTCATCCGCCAACGCGCGCGTGCGTTCATGCATTTCGTGGCGTTTCATCCCGCGCGCGCGAAGACCATACGCGATGTTGCCTTCGACCGACATATGCGGGAAGAGCGCCTGATCTTGATAGACCAATCCAAAACCACGATCCTGGATCCGGGCATGAGTGATATCGTCGTCGTTCCAGAAGATGCGTCCAGCGTCCGAGGTCTCGATTCCCGCGAGCATTTCGAGCAGGACCGTTTTGCCGACGCCGGACGCGCCGAGCAGGACGAAGTAGTCGCCGTCGGCCACATCGAAGGCGACGTCGCGTACCGCGAATTGACCGAGGCGTTTGCTTAGGTTCTCAACGCGCAGCATGGGTTTGCCGCCTATCGAGTAATCTCGCCACGATGAAAAAGACCAGGCATATGCCGATAAACAGCACCGAAATGGGACGGGTGTACTTGAGACCAAATGCGCCGAAGCGCTCGTAAATGAGTACGGGCGCGATGATCGGATGATAGGCGACAATCGCCACGGCGCCGAATTCGCTGAGGCCCCGCGCCCACATCAGAATCAGCCCGGACAAGATCGCCCGCCACGCCAGCGGCACCGAGATCGTGAAGAAGACGCGAGTGGGGGATGCGCCCAGTCCGAGTGCGGCCTTTTCGAGGCGTTCGGGCACGGCGCTGAACCCGTCGCGCGCGGCGTTGAGCAGAAACGGCAGGCTCACGAATGCCATCGCCGTCATGATACCCGCCGCGCCGCCCACGAAATGAATGCCAAACCGCTTGCCCAGCGTTCCCACGAAACTGTCGCCCGCGATGAATCCAAGGATCGCGATGCCCGCCGCCGAATGCGGGATCACGATCGGCAAATCGATGATCGCCATCACGAGACGCTTGAACGCAAACTCTTTTCGTGCCAGCAGGTACGCGAATGGAATTGCAGCGACGGCCATAATCGATGTCGCCGCCATCGAAGTCCACAACGTCAGAAAAACGCTGCGCTGCACTTCGACGTCGTGCGCGGTCTGTACCACTTCCGCCCCGGACGTTTTCAATACCATACCCGCCAACGGTGCGACGATAAACAGCAGTACCAAGCCGCCCAGGAATGTGAACAGGAGGTGGAGCGGTTCGAACCGCGCAAACGGCTTGTTTCCGTTAGTCATAATTTCGGCTCATCCGGATTTAGCATACTCCCTTGTAGATGAAGAAAGGCCCGGCAAAGACGGAGTTCTCCCTACCGGGCTTTTCATCGGGGTTTTGGGTTTGGATAACAGAAATTTCACTTTTACGGAAAATTACCGCTTCGATTCGGTTTCCCCGAAGGGGAGGAACATGAATAGCCGTGGGTGTAACCCACGGATACAAAACCGACATCCATCGACCCTGGAATGGTCGTACTATGTCCATATCATTGTAAATAAAGGACGACACCGTGCTCCTTGTGCGACCCTTCCAGGGTCGGTGGTTAAGCATTTGTGCCCGTGGGTTATCACCCACGGCTATTCATGTTCCTCCCCTTCGGGGAAATTTAGTTGAGACGACAACTTTCCCAAAGAGCGAAGCTTTATAAAGTACGCTAAATTCGGAAGAGTCACAATTTCGATGCGTATTTCCGGAGGGCTTCGGGAAGTTTGTCGTACGTTTCCGACGCGGCAGGCACGAGGGACGGCTGGCCGTTCTTTTCCATGATCGCCAGACCCTTACCTTTTTCGAGCAGGAAAGCGACGAAGGCCAGCGCGGCCTTCGGGTTCGGCGCGTTCTTCGGGATCGTAACGCCGTAGACCATCGGTTCGCCACGTTGCGTCATCATCTCGCCAGGCTTCGTGCCCGATACCTCGACCGACGCCGTCTTGTACAGTGCCGCGAACTTCGCATCTTTGAGGTTGATTTCGTTGGGCAACGCGAGCCATTTCAAACCGTGCTGGCTGGCCACGGAACGATACAGGAAGACGTAATCGATCGTTTTCGTTTCGAGCAGGGCGAGGAGATCCGTCTCCTTTGGCCGCATGTAACGGAGGTCCTTTTTCAAGAACTTTTCCGCGAGACCCGGCTGCTTATAGAAGTCCTCGGCGAGTTTCATCGTAAGAACGGCGCGATAGCCGCACGGATCCGCGTTCGGGTCGGCGCGCGCAAAAGCTACATCGTCGCGCAGGAGGATCTCGTGCCAATTCTTATCCGTGATTTCCTTCGCATACTTGCTGGCCTCGGTGTAGACGATGGCCATTTCATTCCCGGCGAATTTGATGTTCCATTCCGCGAATTTCGGGATCAACAGCGTGTCGATGACCGCGTAGTCCGCCGACGCCATCACGTCGCACGGCTTACCCAGATCGCTGATCTTGCGCGCACATTCGCGGCTTCCGGCCGCTTCGGACAATACGCGCACGCCCGGATATTCCTTATTGAAGGCCGCCGTAATTTCCTTAATCGGCACGCTCAGGCTCCCGGCATGGAACACGGTCAAGTCGCCCGAAACGTCGTCTGCCGCCAATACTGCGCCTGTACTCATACAAAGGATAACAACAAGCAAAGTGGTCCTCATTTCAACGTCCTTTCCGCCCAAGAGGCAAATGCCTTATCCACCGCCTTCGCGACCCGCTCGTGAAAGCGTTCATACTCCTTTAGCCACTTCCGGCCCGTGTCCGTCAGTAGCGTCTCGCCGCCGTCGCTTCCGCCGCGCCGCCGTTCGAGAAACGTGACGCCCAGCGCCTTCTCCGCATTGCGCAGATCGCCCCAAGCCTTTCGGTAACTGATGCCGAGAGCATCCGCCGCCGCACGCAACGACCCTTCCCGCTGGATCGCTTCGAGCAAACGCCATTTACCGCCGCCGAAGACCTCCTTCGGGTCGTCCCCACGCAGCCACAGCTTGAACCCTGGACAAAAAAGTTTCGGACGGCGCGCGATCATTTGAAACAGCCGAGCTGGCAACTGGCGATTCTGACCTTTTCGTCATTGCACGCCTGACCGACCGCGCTCAACGTTTCGCCGAGTTGTTCGGCGATCTTGAAGGCCTGCGCACAAGGCAGAATCATCCGCCCATCCCGCTCGACCGCCGCTTGCCGGACGGCTTCCCGCAACGCCTGTGATGGTTCCATTGTGGCTCTCCCGTTATGTACACGCCAACATATCGAAGGCGATTCTAACACATAGCGCGCGGGGCTTTCACAAATGGCGCCAAGAAGCGCAATCGTTGTATTTTTAGTACGCAAAAACAGGCTGAATAGGGGTTTTCCGACAGCGCTGATTCATTCTTCGTCCTTAACTTGAAACCTGTACGGCGTAGTGGTACCATCCTTCTTACATTCCTTACAGCATCAAGCCTCCGGTCTGGAGCAACGGTTTTCCTGCGGACATATGAGATGGATGACGCTAGTAGACCTTCGCTGGTCCAACGCCTGCGAAGGGTCATTATAGGCGGTGCGCGCGATCCGAACGATCCCGCGATGTTTCACAAGCTGTCGCTGATCGCGGTTTTTGCGTGGGTTGGCCTTGGCGCAGACGGTCTTTCTTCGTCATGCTATGGTCCACCGGAAGCCTTTCTGGCGTTGGGTAAATATCCGTATCTGGCGATATTCGTAGCGTTTGCGAGCGCATTTACCGTCATCATCGTCAGCGTTTGCTACGCGCAGATCATCGAACTGTTTCCAAGCGGCGGCGGCGGTTACGTGGTGGCCAGCCAATTGCTTAGTCCGAAACTCGGCATGCTTTCGGGCTGTGCACTGCTCATCGATTACACGCTGACAATTGCCCTTTCGGTCGCGAGCGGCACGGATGCTATTTTCAGTTTTCTTCCCTTGGAGTGGCACGGGTATAAGATTTGGATGGCGATCCTCGGCGTGTTATTGCTGACTGCTCTGAACATGCGGGGCGTGAAGGAATCGGTCGTTCCGTTGCTGCCGGTGTTCATGATCTTCATTTTACTGCATGTGTTTGCCATCGTGTATGCGCTGGTCAGCCATGCGGGCGAATTGGGCAACCTGGCGGGCAACACTGCGAATCAGGTCAAGGGTGCGAGCGCCGAATTTGGCATCTTCGGCATGTTGCTGCTCATCTTGCGCGCGTATAGCATGGGGGCCGGCACCTACACGGGTATCGAGGCCGTCAGCAACGGTTTGCCCATGCTGCGCGAGCCTCGCGAGAAGACCGGCAAGCGAACCATGCTCTATATGGCGTCCTCGCTGGTGTTTGCGGTGGTCGGTCTGATGCTGGCGTACATATTGTGCGGCGCACAGTTCGCAGAGGGCAAGACGTTGAACGCCGTAATGCTCGAATCGCTGACCGACGGTTGGAACGAAAGGTTTGGCTACATCTTCGTGCTCGTGACGCTGGTATCGGAGGCAGCCATCCTCTTCGTTGCGGCGCAGACGGGCTTCTTGGGCGGTCCGCGCGTGCTTGCCAATATGGCGCTCGACCGCTGGTTTCCGAACCGTTTCGCGATGCTCAGCGACCGTCTCGTAACGCAGAATGGCGTTGTGCTGATGGGCGGCGCCGCCGTGTGCGTGATGGTCTTTGCGGGCGGCAACGTGCAGTATCTCGTGGTCCTTTATAGTATCACCGTTTTCATCACGTTCGTGCTGGCGCAACTGGGCATGGTGCGACACTGGTGGCAGCAACGCGGAAGCAGCCAAGCATGGATTAAAGGTATCGCCATCAACGGGACGGGCCTCGTGCTGACCATCTTTATTCTCATTTCCATGACGGTCATAAAGTTCAAGGATGGGGGCTGGATCACGTTGCTGGTCACGGGCTGCCTCGTCGCGCTGGCGCTGACCATCCGACGCCATTACGACAAGACGCGGCGTATGCTCGGCCGTTTGGACAGCCTCGTCGAGGTGTCCACTGTCGAGCGGGAAGTGACTAACGGCACGACGCCCGCTCGGGAACCCGCCTACGACTCCGAAGCCAAGACGGCGGTCATTCTCGTGAACGGGTTCAACGGACTGGGACTCCACACCCTGTTCAGCGTAATCCAGTTGTTCGGCGCGAGTTTCCGCAATTTCGCATTCATTCAGGTCGGCTTGGTGGACGCGGGTAATTTCAAAGGTACGGCCGAACTGGGGCGGCTTCAGGAACACATCGAAGAGGAATTGGACCGCTATGTGCGGTATATGAAGAAAGAAGGGTTCTACGCGGACAGTTTCTGTGCGCTCGGCACGGATATCGTCGAGGAAATCGCCGCGCTTGTGCCCAAGATCCAGGAACGTTTTCCGCGAGCCGTGTTCTTCGGCGGGCAACTCGTGTTTCCCGAAGAGACGGCTTTTACCCGCTTGTTGCACAATTACATCGTGTTTGCCGTGCAACGACGTCTTTACGGACGCGGCATTCCTTTCGTGATTCTACCGATACGTATCTGACGGAATCTGTTCTAAGGAAAATGGACACCGAAAAGAAACCCTCCATTCTCGGACGTGTACGCCGACTGATTATCGGCGCAGCGCGCGACCCGCACGATCCGGACATGTTTCACAAGCTGTCGCTGATAGCCTTCTTCGCATGGGTCGGCCTCGGCGCGGACGGCTTGTCTTCTTCGTGCTACGGCCCGTCGGAAGTATTTCTGGTGTTGAGAGAAAACCCCCACCTCTCCGTGCTGGTGGCGCTTGCCACGGCATTCACGATCATCATTGTCAGCACGGCCTATTCGCAGATCATCGAGTTGTTTCCGACGGGCGGCGGCGGTTACGTAGTCGCCAGCCACCTGATCTCGCCCACCGTGGGCATGGTCTCCGGTTGCGCATTGCTGATCGACTACGTGTTGACGATCTCGCTGTCGATATCGAGCGGCGCGGATGCCATCTTCAGTTTCCTGCCGCCAAGTTGGATGCCGGCGCGATACTGGTTCGCGGTGGTAGGTGTGCTGCTGCTGACCGCGATGAACATGCGCGGCGTAAAGGAATCCGTCCTGCCGCTGATCCCGATATTCCTCTTCTTCGTAGCCTCGCATGTCTTTGCGATTGCCTACGCATTCTTCGCCAATGCGGGACATGTGGTTGACATTCCGCAGCAGACATGGAGCGAGGCTCACACGGTTGCTTCACAGACGGGCCTGTTCGGCTTGTTGTTCGTGATTATGCACGCCTACAGCATGGGCGCCGGCACCTACACCGGAATCGAGGCCGTCAGCAACGGCTTGCCCATCCTGCGCGATCCGAAGGTGCGCACCGGCAAACGAACGATGCTGTATATGGCGGGATCGCTGATTTTCATGGTCATCGGCCTCATGTTCGCGTATATTCTGACCGGCGCCACGTTTGTGGAAGGCAAGACGCTCAATGCCGTGATGCTCGAACGCATCAGCGCCGCATGGAATCCCCATGTGGGGCACACATTCGTCTGGCTGACGCTGTTTTCAGAAGGCGCTATCCTGCTCGTAGCCGCCCAGACCGGTTTCCTCGATGGCCCGCGCGTGCTGTCCAACATGGCCCTCGACCGCTGGTTTCCGAACCGATTTGCAATGTTGAGCGACCGGCTCGTCACCCAGAACGGCGTCTTGCTCATGGGCGGCGCTGCGATGGCCGCCATCATGTTGTCCAATGCCTCGGTCGGGTACCTCATGG
>CAIYET010000070.1 GCA_903925285.1 Candidatus Hydrogenedentota bacterium
CGCCGGTTACTCAGTAGGCGAGGCCGACACGATTCGCAAGGCCGTGTCGAAGAAGAACGCCGAGGCGCTGCTCAAGCACAAGACCAAGTTCCGCGAAGGGGCCGTCAAGAAAGGCTACACCGCCGAACTGGCCGACGCGATATTTGGCGACATCGAGTTCTTCGCCCGCTACGGCTTCCCCCAGGCGCACGCCGCCGACTACGCACAGATCACCTGCCAGACGGCCTACCTCAAGTCCACATACACGATCGAGTACATGACTGCATTGATGACGTGCGAGGCGGGCAGTACGGATAAGATCGCGGCGCTCTTCGCCGATGCCAAGGGGCATGGGATCGAGGTGTTGCCGCCGAGTGTAAACCACAGCTTCGCCGAATTCAACATTGAGGATGCGACGAAGAAGCAGGAAGCAGGCGTAGAGCGCCCGGGTGTATCGAAGATTCGGTTCGGGTTGATGGCGATCAAGAACGTCGGGCTGGGACCGATTGAGGCGATCGTGAAGGCGCGACAGCATGGTGGCGGTCCGTTCAAGTCGCTCGACGACTTCTGCAAGCGCGTCGAAATGGCGCAGGTCAACAAGCGCGCGCTCGAATCACTGGTGAAGGTCGGCGCCTTCGATGAGTTTGGCCCGCGCCATCAGTTGCTCGCCGTCATCGATCAGATGGTGGGCATGGCTGCCACGGCGCGCAAGGCGGCTGAGCGCGGCCAGTTCATGATGTTTGACGGGTTGAGCAGCGGCGAAGACGATGCAACTTCCTTCATCGAACTTCCATCGAATGCGAAGGAGATCCCGCGTAAGGAACTGCTCGCATTCGAAAAGGAACTGGCCGGCACGTATGTGTCAGAGCACCCGCTGACGGCGTCGATGACCCATTTGCGCGAGTACATCACGCACACGACCAACGAGTTGACCGATAGCGACCACGCGCAGAAAGTGGTGCTGGCCGGCGTGATCACGATGGTGCGCCCGCATGTCTCCAAGAATGGCAAGTCGATGGCGTTCGCCGAGATGGAGGATTTGTTTGGCCGGATCGAGCTGACGATCTTTCCCCGCACGTGGGAAGAGTATCAGGACAAGATTCAGCGCGAGAAGGTCGTCGTCGTGTGGGGCAAGGCTGAAGTGCGCGACAACGGTAAGCCCAAGCTGCTGGTCGAGCGCGTCAGCGACACGTTGACCCTTGCGACCTCATCTGACGTCCGCCCCAACTTTGCAACTCCCGAAGAGGACGCATACACACGCAAGCCTGTGCTCGCGCCCGCGACTACTGTCGCGCCCGCGACTACTGTCGCGCCCGTGACTACTGTCACGCCTGCGCAGCAACCGGCGCGCGCCAGTGCGGAACCCGTCACGATTGCAGGCAAATCCGCGAGCACGCGCACGCCTCCCATAGCGAGCCAGCCCACGGAAGCGGTAGGGCAGATGAAGCCAAAAGCGCGTGAAGCGCGCGTCGTCAAGGAGAGCGCCATGGACAACTACGACATGCCGCCCGTGCCCGAGTTCCCTGACGATATCCCATTCGATGACGGCGTCATCCCGCCCGACGAAGCGGCCATCTGGATCGGCGATGATACTGAAAGTACCTTTGGCGCTGAAAGCACCGTTGGCAGCGTTCCGGCGCGTTCGAATGGCAACGGTA
>CAIYET010000071.1 GCA_903925285.1 Candidatus Hydrogenedentota bacterium
ATGTAGTGTAGGACCTGAAACGGTTTTTGTCAATGGCTCCGACGAATTCAGTCATGTCAAGAGAAGTTCGGACTTTGGAAAAGAAAGAGATATCCGTTTCTTTTGGCCGTTGTATTCATGTGCCAGAGCAAAGAGAATCCTGTCGCAACTGTGGCAGTTGGGCAGTGCCCCCATTGCTCGAAGCCTTCGCCTCCATTCTCTGAAGTGTCGTTCTATCAGATTGGTTGATTTAAGCAAGCCCCTCAAGTGGTCAGGGAAGTCCATGTAAACGAGCGTGCGATCGAGCTTGGCCATGAAGTTGCGGATAGCCCGTGGCTCACAGTGGCCCCAGCGTCCAGCGAGTGTCCTGGCGCGATCCAATGCCTGCTGCTTATCTCTGGCCTTGTAGACCCGGCTGGCCTCCCGCAGTACCTTGTAGCGCACGTGGCGGGCACTGACGGCATTTCCCAGCTCCCTGAGGGCATGCACCGCACACTGCTGGGTCTTAACGTCTGGCCATACCCAGCGTAGAGCATCTATAAGTCCCGGGCAGCCATCATGGATGATCAATTCCAGATTCTTGCCTACCAGACCCCGTTCAAAGAGGCTCTCTACGAACCGCCCCCACGCGCTTGCTGATTCTCCAGTTTCCACACGGAAGTCTATGAGCTCCACCGTCCCGTCGTGCCGGACTCCCATGGCCGCCAGGACGGCCCTTCGGTTCTTATGGGTTTGGCGCACGGATTGCCACATGGCATCCAGGAACACGAAGCGGTAGCGATCGTCCACAGGCCGCTTATGCCAAGCATCGATATCACGGGTGAGGTTCTGGTAGATCACGCTGACCCCAGAAGGCGAGAGGATGCCCTTGCCATAGAGTGCCTCAAAGAACTTTGCCACCTTCCGATCGCTCATCCCGTAAACAAAAGCCCGATACACCGCTTCCCCAAACTTTTCCACGTGCCGCGCCCATGGTTTGAGCAGTTGGAACTTATAGCCTTTCTCACCTTTGGGAACCTTCACGCGATATAGCCGTCCTCCCCACGTCTGAAGATCTCGATAACGATAGCCTCCGCGATACATCTTTCGCCCTTCGCTGCGTTCATAGCTCTGGGCGCCTACCGCTTCCTGGAACTCTATGCCCAATGCCTCCTGAACACGCTGTTTGGCGATTTTCAAATGTTCATCTTCCACTTGATGCCAGAACTGCCGACGCATTTCCCGCAAACGCAAGTCTAAGTCCTTCTCGTTGAAGTATAATGTCCTCACAGGGTATAACCTCCTTCCGTTGGTTGTCAGCCAAACAGAAGTGGTTATACCCTTTCTTTTTTCTTACCTAAACAGATGCCGTCGGCCTTCGGCCGCCGGTTGCGCTCGGCAAACGACCGCCGAGCGCTCGTTACGGCAAAGTCCGAACTCTATTCTCCCTTATCTTGGCGCGCAAGATCATTTTTGACATGCCGATTCCATAATGAGACTCAAAATGGCCATGGTTGCTTATTTCTTGGGAGGCAGAAGTTCGGCGCCGCTGAATAGGTTCTGCTGTGGGTCCGTGAATCGAAACATGGTTTCTCCGTACGCGCGCATACTGGGAATCAAGCATATTTCCGGTGGCATCGCTAAACGAGCGCCCCGCGCCGTAGGCGCGGGACGCAACCGGACGTCCTGCGCCGAAGGCGTAGGGCGGCCGGAGCCGTTAAGCCTATGGAAGTGGTTTTGCCGCCGGCCCACGGCCGGCGGTTCCGTCCCATGCCTTCGGC
>CAIYET010000072.1 GCA_903925285.1 Candidatus Hydrogenedentota bacterium
AGTTGCCCGAGGCCAAGCGCGGCTCCAGCAAGTCCACCCGTCGCGACAAACGCCGCGATGGCGGTTATGTCGAGCCGCGAGAAGCTCACGTAAAGATGTGCGTCCCGAGAACCCGGAGCGCAAGAAAGGCGATGACGCAGAAGATTCTCACGGCCCGACCAGCCCGTCGAGATACGAGCCATCGGCTGGAACGTGCGTCAACCGCTGCTCGCGTAATTGCGGATCTCGGCTGATGTGCGTCCAGGTCTGCTCGTAAATAATCTGATCAAAGTCGAGCTTTCCTTCAGTCTGCGCCTGCGAAAGGGCGTTGGCGACCTCCCACGGCGTGCCGAATCCCGGGCAGACGATATCCGCCGCGTAGGCAAGGCGATGCGCGGAATCTGGAACGCCACCGACTGCCGCGTTTACGGCTTCTGAGCGAAAGGCCGAGTCGATTGTAATGGGATTGTTACCGAGGATCACGCGCACTTTTTCGAGGAACGCCGCAAGCGTCCGTAGGCGCGCTTCTTCGTTTGCGCTTGGAGTGTTGTCCAGGCCCGTATCCGTGACGATAAGCTCGTCAAGCGAGAAATGCGGTGTCAGCATTATCACGGGTGCATCACCCCCAGTGCGCCCCGCTGCTCCTGGCTCATATTCGCGCGAGGACCGTGAGGAGTGCTTTGTATACCTCGTCGGTGGGAACGCCTAAGGCATGAATCGTCAAGACAAACCCGACGATCCCGCCACCCCAATACAGGACCTTGCGGAACGAGCGGAAGTCGGTCATGTCAACCTCGCGGAGTTCGAGGAGGCCCGGGATGCGCGCATTCTTGCGTCGGTCCCACCATCCGTACACGGCGCGGAAGGCCCATTCGCCCTGCTCAGCCGCGCTCAAGTTTCCATTCTCTTGCGGCGGTACGCTGGTCGATTCCATTAGGACACGTCACAGAGAAGAAGAATCGCCTCGCGTAAAAACGGAGACTTTACCCGGCGCTTCCGGAGCGCGTCTAAATCCTTCACGTTAACTTGGTATGTAACGGATTCAACAAAGAACCGCAAGGTAACCGTGGTCCCGGTCTCGTCCCGCACGATCTTGAGATGCGAGGGACCCATGATTTTCTCGGACCACTTCCGCAGATAGGCGATCGCCGCCATGTTGAGCCCGGAGCCTCCCGAGCGGTTTTCTTCTCCCGGCCCCCAGAACCCGTAGGACCGGCCGTAACCCCGACCTTCGGGAAGCGTGGCTTCGGTCACTGCGCCTCGCGGTACAGGACGCGAAGCATCCGATTTGGGCCCCAGTTTCGGCCCGGGGGAAGTGGGGCGATCTCGCAGTTAAGTCGCGCCACAATCATTTCTGCGGTTGCCGTACTTCGCGATTGGCCGCCTGCGCAATTTACAGCAAACCCCTCAACACGGTCCTTCCATTCATCCACGAACGCCACGATCTTCTTGCACTGCATAATCGTCGGTGGGTCTATTGGATAATCTGGCCGGATATAAACAGGCGCGTCATCTGGGCCGGTCGTGGGGCAATCCGTAAACTCCATCCGTAGAAGCGCGACACGATTCGGATTATCCGGCAAGTTTTCCGGCATATCGCCCACGAGCGAATCCGAAATAGAAATATGCGCATATGGATAATCGAGCATAACTGACTCGGCCTCCGCGCGATTCCAAACGACAATCGGCCTCATGCGGCCCCGGCCTTCTTCTGTTTCTTATCGCGACGCGAGCCCGGTTTTTTCCCGGGCTGACCCGGCGGCGCAATCCCAATCAGCTTCCAGGCCGACGCGGGACCCTGCATCTTGAGCGTCTCAACTTCACGCATAGCCGAACTTGCGCTTGGAATCGCGCCAATCTCCTCAAGCAACTCGTACACCTGTTGAAGCGCGAAGGGAATGTTCGCGTTCTTGAGTTGCATGATCGTATTGAGGCGCGCAGTCGGCCCGGATGGCTGACGGCTCCCGGCCTTCGCCTCCACGATGAACGGGTCAGTCAGGTACGCCCCCAGCATCGGGGTTTGCTCGGGGACCCCGGCGTTGTTCTTGATTTGCACCATAACAGGCGCCGTATAGTACCGGGCCATGAGTTCGAGGAATTGGGCTCCGAGCGTCCGCATACACTGGGAGAGACTTGCGAGCGCATCCCGGAAGCGCACGCCGCTTGCCTCTTGGCCCATCGTCATTGTCTCGGTGCTGATCTGGGCCTTGGGCGGCATCTTGCCGAGCATCACATCGGAGAGGCCCGAGAGTTCTTTGATCTGATCGACCAGCCACTTCACGTACGGCAAAATGTACTGCGGCAACTCGACTCCCGACTCGCGCTTCGCGTACCGCAAGCTCATCACGTCCTCGCGCCGGATGGCGCCCGGGGCGTTCGTAATGTCGTCGTTGCTGATTTCCGCGCCGATGGGGTAACGCTCGACCGGGTTGCCGGTCAGGTTCATCGTGTCGTAGATGAGCGAGACGGTACGGAGCAACTGCTCAAGCGGGTCGTAAATCAGATCCACGTCGCTTGGCCCGTACTGACTGCCGTCCAGGGCGGCGTTGGCCGCAATCTCCGCAAAGGGGAAATAGCCCAGCGGGTTCATCCGGTCATCCGCCTCAATGTCCTCATCGACAATCGTCACGAGACGCCCATCGGGGTAGAGCGGATATTTGACCTTGTGCATGACGCAGCGCAGCGCCGGTTGGTCTTCGAGAATCTGTAAGCCGCCGTTGTCCTGGGCGTCGTACATCGCGGCGACCAGGGACTCCGGGAGTTCGTAGATGACCCCGCCTTCGGTTGTTATCCTTCGGAGCGGTTCTTCATCGAGCGGGTCGATCGTCTCGTACATCTTAGGTTCGGTTGCCGGCTCGCCGTTGGCAAGAAACTGCACCTCCTCGACTTCAATCGTGCGATGAGGCCGGGTCCAATACTCGCGAACCAGGATGCCCGAAGAACCACCTGCACTATCGGGCGGGTTGGCGCTTGCAGCGTAGGCTGGGGTGTAGACGGTGCCCCCGCCGGGCACCACGTCAGCCAGAGAATAAGCGCCAGGCGGGGCAAGCACATCTTGGTTCTCTCCCGTGCGGTCGTTGCGCGGCTGATCGTACTTCTGGGCGAGACGGTCGCGCAGGTCTTCAAACCGCCCACAGAGCGACCCGAAACTCTCGCGGTACTCGTACAGGATGACTTCCGCATCGTCGGCGCACGTCGCGTTGCGGTCCATCCAGACTTGCTCGCCGAGGACGACCGTGAGCTTGGGGCGTCCGCGGCCGCCGTGGGCTAAAGAATCGTAGGTGAGGCGGAGGTAGGCTTTCTTCTGGACGCGCGAGACGAGCGTTGCGTCATGGATGCGCTTCTCCCAGTTGCCCGATTCGTAGGCTTGATTCCAGGCCGCCGTTGCAATATCGGCGCGCTTTTGTTTGGAGCGGTCGAGGGCCGAGTACGACACGCTGGGCTTGGCGTCACAGAGAATGGCGGTCCATGCGAGCGGGACGGTAGCCGCGAAGCGGAGTTTCGTGCCGATCTTCCAATCGTCGCGCTTCCCCCAGAAGGGCGCGCCTCCGTTTGCCATGTTTGTGTTGCGACGCATTTCGTCTGAGACGGCCTGGCGCTCGCGCTTGAGCGTCCCGTTGACGTTCCGCGCCCACCGGCACATCTTCGATTCGGGCTTGGACGCCTTTTGCGGCGGGCGCTGATCGGGAGGAGGAGCACCGCCGAGCCAATTTCCGGCGGAGCCACCTGGGCCTAATTCTGAAAAATCCGGACCCCAGGCGGACACTTAGGATTTACCTGTGTGCGCGACGGGATGCGTCGAAAGGTGCCGCCATCGGAAGCGTCCGTCTTCGAGGACTTCAAGCGCGTATAGGCTTTCCTCGAAGGCCAGTGTCCCGGGAATCATGCGCTGAAAGACGGTGTACGGGCGGTGCGGGGAGCGGATGATGACCCCATCTTCTGGGCCGCCGAAGGTTTGCGCTTCGATGATTTCTTGCGCCATTACACGAGGGCCCAAACGCGGACGAGTCTATCAGGGTCCGCGCCCTCTTTGAAGAGTCCGTGCCCAAGGTCTTCCTTCAGAGAGAAGTAGGTCACGCACAGCCGATATTCGTGGCAGACCTGCACGAGTTCCGTTGGGGGCTGCGTCCACCTGAGCCCTCGTAAGACGCCGAGCTTCAGCCACATCGGCGGCTCCTGGCAGTATGGCGGCGCCGGATGAACCATCATACCGCGCTCTTTCGATCAACGCGCGGATTGAGCAGCGTCCGGTGCATCGGGAGCACTTGCCCGGCCATCGCTTCCAGGTTCGCCTTGACGTTGCGAACCGGGCGGCTTTGCATCTCTTTTTCCGCCTTTTGCCGCTCCTCTAAAAACCCAGGTCCCCAATGGACCATGCCCTTCGTCTTTTCGCGGTACTCGCGGCGACCGCCGCGAATCATCGTTCCGCCGCGCACGATGCCGTCGTGAATCATCTTGCCGCGCGACCCATCGGCGTTGCGCTCGTAGGTCGGCTGACCGCGCAGAATCTCGCCGTCGATCACGCACGG